>DMHI01000175.1 GCA_003449515.1 Lysobacteraceae bacterium
GGTGCGGACGAACCGCTGACGGTGCCCTTGGGCGGGCGGAAGGGCCGGGGCGACGGCTTCAAGCCGAGGCGCGCGGCCGGCGTGGGGACCATGGATCACCCGGCACCGGAAGGCGCGCACCCTACGCCAAGGGCGGGCGCAGCGCCAGTGCGCCCGGCGCGCGAGCCGTCGCCGTGTTCAGGCATCGTCGGCCGTGGTCTGCGGAACCAGCAGGATGTCGGCATCGATCCGGGCGAGCAGGCGCTGCCCGACGCTGCCCAGCAGCCCGCCCAACCAGCGCCCGTGGCCGCGCGTTCCCAGCGCCACGAGGTCGGCCTGCTGGGTGATCGCCTCGGCTTCCACCACATCGCTCGCCTCGCCGCGCCGGAAGTGCCCGATCCAGTCCGGGTGCCGGCGCTGCAGCGCCGCGAAGCGCGCCAAGGCCTCCTGTTCGGCTTCGGCCGTGTAGCGTTGCAGCGCCGCCGGATCCGGCTGCACCAGGGCCAGGGTGGCCTCGGGGATGCCGCGATGGGCGTGCACGAACCGCTTCGTGGCGGCCGGCGCCAGCACGTCCGCCAGCCCGATGGCGCGTTCGGCGGCGGCGCTGAAGTCCGCCGCGGCCACCACGCGTTGCCACGGCGCTGCGCCGGAACGGCCGCACACCAGCAGGGGAACCGGGCAGCCGTGCACGACCGCCCGGGCGGTGCTGCCGAGCAGGCGGTCGCCAAACGTGGCCGGCGCACGCCCGCCAAGCAGGAGCAGATCGGCGCCAAGGCCGGCCGCCAGCGGCCCGAGATCGCGGCGTGCGTGGCCCACGAGGCAATGCAGGGACACCTCGCGCCCAGCCAGCGCCGGGTGCGCATCACGCTGGCGTTCCAGTTGCTGGAGGCCCGCCGACTGCAGTGCCTCCAGGCCGATCCAGGCCACGGCCCCGGCATCGCCCCAGCCGGAGACCAGTGGCAGGGGTTCCACCACATGCAGCAGGGACAGGCGAGCGCCGAGTCGGGCCGCGAGCGACTCGCCGCGGACGATCGCGGCATCGGCGCTGGGGCTGAAGTCGGTGGCCACCACGATGTGGCCGGGGACGGCCGGTGCGTCTGGACGGGACATGGACCTGCTCCGCTCGAAGGTCTCTCAAGCGTGCACCGGCTGCCGCCCGGATGCATGACGCCCGTCAAGTATCCTTGGACGCATGTGGATCGACCTGCGCCGCGCGCTCTGGATCGCCGTGGCCTATCTCGCACTGGGCCTCGGGCTGATCGGCATCGTCCTGCCCGGGCTCCCCACCACGCCCTTCATCCTGCTTGCCGCGTGGGCGGCGGCGCGGAGCTCGCGCACGCTGCATGCCTGGCTGCTCGGGCATCGGGTGTTCGGTCCGATGGTCCGCGACTGGCAGGAACGCGGCGCGGTCAGCCGGCGGGCCAAACGCATGGCGGTCGGGATGATGGCCGTGTGCGCGCTGATCATGTTCGCCACGGCGCCGGCAGGGTGGATGGCCGCCATCGGCACCGCCTGCATGAGCGTGGTGGCGCTGTGGCTGTGGCGTCGGCCCGAGTGAGCGCCGCGCGCGCCGGGGTGGCTCAGTCGCCGTCGGCGAGCGGACGGCGCGCGCCCTTGTAGGTGCGTGTCCAGTGCGGGTTCGACAGGGCGTCGATGCGCACCCGTCCGCCGCGGCTCGGCGCGTGGATGAAGCGCCCCTCACCCACGTAGATGCCAACGTGGTCGACACGCCGGCGTCCCTGCTGGAAGAACACCAGATCGCCAGCGCGCAGTGTGGCGCGTTCCACCGGGCTGCTGGTGGCGGCGAACTGGTCGGCGGCGGTGCGCGGAAGCTGCACGCCCACCGATTCGCGGAACACGTACGACGTGAAGCCGGAGCAGTCGAAGCCCTGATGCGGCGATGTCCCGCCAAAGCGGTAGCGTGTGCCGATCAGCGCGACGGCCTGCATCAGCACATCGTCGGCGCGCAGGTCGAGCGGTTTCGGCGCGCCGGTGCGCGGACTCGCCAGCGGCAGCGGCTCGGATGCCGGCACCGCGCGCTCGTCGCGCGGCGTGCTGGCGCAGGCAGCGAGCAGCAGCGCGGCAAACGCGGCGGCATAATGGCGGGGCAGGGCGTTGTGGCGGCTCATGGCCACGGAGTCTGCCCCATCCCGCGCGCTGGCTTCCAGCGCACCGTCCCATCACCGGAATGCCCATGAAGATCGAGAAAGACCACGTCGTCCGCCTGCACTACACCGTCGCCGAGGCGGGCGGCGAGGCCATCGAAAGCTCGCGCGAGCGCGCGCCGCTGGCCGTGCTGATCGGCCACAACGCGATCATCCCCGGCCTCGAAGCCGCCCTGCTCGGACGTGCCGCTGGCGACACGTTCGAGGTCACGGTCGAACCCGGCGAGGCCTACGGCGAGCGCCGACCCGGCCTGGTGCAGCGCATCCCACGCAAGCACTTCAAGAACCAGCGGCTCGAAGTCGGCATGCAGATCGTCGTGCCGACGCAGATGGGGCCGCGTCCGGTCACGGTCGAGAAGATCGGTCTGTCGGTGGTCGATGTCGATCTCAACCACCCGATGGCCGGCAAGTCGCTGAGCTTCCATGTCGAGGTCGTCGACGTCCGCGAGGCCACGGCCGACGAGAAGGATCACGGCCACGTCCACGGCGAGGGCGGCGTCGAGCACTGATCCTGCCGACGGCACGGGCGCCAGCGCGCCCATGCCGTAGGCTGTGGCAACGCACCCGCGAGCAACGGCGAACCATGCCATCGACCCTCCGCGACACTGCCCCCGCCTCGCTGTCGCTGCCCGAGGCCGAGCGCATCGGCCTGATGGACGGCCTGCGCGGCATCGCGCTCGCCGGCGTGTTCGCCATCAACATCGATTTCTTCAACCGGCCCGTCCACGCCCTGGGCATGGGCATCGGCGATGCCGCCGGCATCGACCGCGTCGCCGCCGTGCTGGCGCTGGCCCTGGTGCAGGGCAAGTTCTGGGTGCTGTTCTCGCTGCTTTTCGGCATGGGCTTCGCGGTGATGGCCCGTCGCGCCGAGGCCGCCGGCCGTCCCTTCGTGGCTCGCTTCCTGCGCCGCACGCTGCTGCTGGCGTTGTTCGGTGCGCTGCACATCGCCCTGTTCTGGGTGGGCGACATCCTGCTCACCTATGCCATGGCCGCGCTGCTCTTGCTGGTGTTCCTGCGCCTGCGCGGTGCCGCGCTGTGGATCGTCGGTGGGCTGCTGTACGTCGGCCCCGTGCTCGCCTTGGCCTTGTTCGGTGTGCTGATCCAGCTCGCGCCGGCCGGCGCACGCGAGGGCATCAACGCCGAGTTCGCCGCCCTTGCCGCCAACGGCGCGGCGGCGGCCGTGGTCTATGCGACCGGCGATTTCGCGGCGGTGGCCGCACAACGTTTGGCCGACTACACCGCGCTGGCCCTGCCCAACAGCGCCTTCCTGCTGTCCTCGGTGCTCGGCGTGTTCCTGATCGGCGTCTGGCTGGTGCGCTCGGGCCGGCTCGATGATGTGGCGGGAAACCGCGCCTTCTTCCTGCGCATGGCCATCGCCGGCATCGTGGTGGGAGCGCCCCTGGTGGCGCTGAGCCTCGCGATCGGTGTCGAGTTCGACCCGCTCACTGATGGTGGCCGGGCCACACTCGCCACCAGCACGATGATGCTGGGCAGCCTGCCACTGGCGCTCGGCTATTTCGCGCTGCTGGCGTTGCTGTCGCTGACCGCGAGCGGTGGCCGGTGGGTGGCGGCGTTCGCGCCGGTCGGCCGGATGGCGCTCACCCATTACCTGATGCAGTCGGTGATCGCGAGCCTGCTGTTCTACGGCTATGGGCTGGGTCTGGCCGGTGAGGTGGGCCGCGCCACGCAGCTCGGCATGGTCGCCGTCGTCTTCATCGCGCAGCTCGTGTTCAGCCACTGGTGGCTGGCGCGCTTCCAGTACGGCCCGATGGAGTGGCTGTGGCGTGCCGGCACGCATCTCGCGCTGCCCCCGTTCCATCGCGGCGGACGCCGTGGCTGAGCGCCGCGACGATGTGCTGGTGGTTGGCGGCGGCGTCGTCGGCCTGGCCTGCGCGCAGGCGCTGGCCGCCGCCGGGCGCGGCGTTCGTGTGCTCGAACGCGATCACCTGGGCGGGGCCACCAGCCGCGGCAACTGCGGCACGCTGACGCCCAGCCATGCGCTGCCGCTGGCAGCGCCCGGCATGGTCGGCAAGGCGCTGGGCTGGATGCTGAAGCCCGATGCGCCCTTTCTCGTCCGCCCCCGTTTCGATCCGGCGCTGTGGGCCTGGCTGTTGCGCTTCGCTGCGCGCTGCGATGCGCGCACCTTCGTGGCTGCCATCGCGCCCAAGGCGGCCCTGCTCAGCACATCGCAGGTACTGCTGGCCGATCTGGTCGAGAGCCGCAAGCTCGATTGCGGCTACCGCCGCGACGGGTTCGTCTACGTGTTCCGTGATGCCCGGGCATTCCACGCCGCGGTTGACAGCCATGTGCCGCTGCGCGAGCACGGCATCGTGGTCGAGCAGTGGGACGGGGCGCGGGCGGAAGCCGAAGAGCCCGCACTGAAGCCCGGTGTCGCTGGTGCGCTGTTTTTCCCGGGTGACGGCCACCTGCGCCCGGAGCGTTACACCGCCGAGCTCGCCCGCATCGCCCGCGAGGACGGCGCGGCCATCGAGGAGGGGGTGGAAATCGTCGCCCTCGAACGCGATGGCGAGGGCTGGCGTGCGATCGCCGCCAACGGTCGCCGCTTCCACGCCCGCGAGCTGCTGCTGGCCTCGGGGCCGTGGGCGGCGCGGATGGTGCGCGGCCTCGGCCTGCGATTGCCGATCGTGCCGGGCAAGGGGTATTCGATCACCTACGACCGCCCCGCGATCACGCCGCGGCGGCCGTTGGTGCTGAAGGAACAATCGGTCTGCGTCACCGCCTGGGACGACGGCTTCCGCCTCGGCAGCACGATGGAGTTTGCCGGCTTCGACGCGCGCCTGACCCGCGCGCGCCTCGACGCGCTGGAGCGCGGTGCGGCCACTGCGCTGCACGAGCCGGTCGGGCCGGTGAAGCGCGAGGAATGGTTCGGCTGGCGGCCGATGACCTGGGACGACCTGCCGATCCTCGGCGCCGTGCCCGGCCATCGCGGCCTGTGGCTTGCCGTTGGCCACGGGATGATGGGCATGGGCATGTCGGCGGCGACCGGACGGCTGCTCACCGACCTGATGACCGGCCGTGCGCCGGTGATCGACGCCGCGCCCTACGCGATCACGCGCTTCGGCTGAGCGACACTGCGCCCATGGACCTGTTCTCGCTCCGCCGCGGCCGCGCGCCGCTGCTGATCAGCCTGCCGCATGACGGCGCGTACATCCCCGCCGAGCTCGCCGCGCGGATGCGGCCCGAAGCGCGCAGCGCACCCGACACCGACTGGTGGATGTCGCGGCTCTACGGCCCGATCGCCGAGGCCCTCGACGCCTCGCTGATCGTGCCCGCGCACTCGCGCTACGTGATCGACCTCAACCGGCCGCCGGATGACGTTCCGCTGTATCCGGGCCAGAACACCACCGGCCTGTGCCCGCTGCGGCGCTTCAGCGGTGACCCGGTCTACCTCGAGGGCGAGGCACCGGGCGCCGACGAGATCGCGGCGCGCGTCGAGCAGTTCTGGCGGCCCTACCACGAGGCGCTCGCCGGTGAGCTCGCGCGGCTGCGGAGCCTGCACGGCCGGGTGCTGCTCTGGGAGGGCCACTCGATCGCCTCGACGCTGCCTTTCCTGTTCGATGGCGACCTGCCCGAGTTGAACCTCGGCACCGTCGGCGGCGCGAGCTGCCGGCCCGGCACCGAAGCCGCGCTGCGTGGCGCGCTCGAAGCGCAGTCACGCTTCTCGTGGGTGCTCAACGGCCGCTTCAAGGGCGGCTACATCACCCGCCACTACGGTCGGCCCGACGACGGCATCGAGGCGGTCCAGCTCGAAACCGCGCAGCGGGCCTACATGGACGAGCGTGGGCCAGCAGCCCCGGGCGGAGCGGGGCCGGCGGGCTTCGAGCCGGAGCGCGCGGCACCGCTGCAGTCGCAGGTACAGGCCCTGATCGACGCGGCCCTGGCGGCGATCGCCCCGGTCGCCGCGAACGTGGCCTAAATCCTCGCTAAATCGCTACGGATCCGTCAGCACTCCGTCATCTTCGCGGTGTAAATCTATCGTTAAAGCAGATTGACGCCGGGGCTCAAGGCCCCTCCCCACGAGCAAGGAGCCCGCCATGACCCCCGGACTGACCCTCGCCCGCTTTCTCGTCGCCGGCTTCGTGGCCGTGCTGATGCTGGCGATTTCGAAAGCCGAAGCCTCGGCCTGACGCGCGCCCACCGGCGCGCGTCGTCGTTTGCGGGGCTCAGACCTCCAGCGAGGCGAGGTCGCCCTTGGTCTCCAGCCAGCTCTTGCGGTCGCCGGCGCGCTTCTTGCTGAGCAGCATGTCCATCAGCGCGCTGGTTTCGCCGGCGTCCTCGACGGTCAGCTGCACCAGGCGGCGCGTGTCGGGATGGATGGTCGATTCGCGCAGCTGCGAGGGGTTCATTTCGCCCAAGCCCTTGAAGCGCGTCACCGTGACCTGGCCGCGGATCTTCTCGCGCTCGATCTTCTCCAGCAGCAGACGCTTCTCTTCCTCGTCCAGCGCGTAGAACACCTGTTTGCCCACGTCCACGCGGAACAGCGGCGGCATCGCCACGAACACGTGGCCGGCGCGCACCAGCGCCGGGAAGTGCTTGAGGAACAGCGCCGAGAGCAGGGTGGCGATGTGCAGGCCGTC
>DMHI01000073.1 GCA_003449515.1 Lysobacteraceae bacterium
GCGTGCAAAAGCACAGGAGAGAGAGATGGCGCTGGCCCATACGTTCAAGGCCAATCCGCACTGGTTGCCGCGCAACCCCCGGGAGGCGCTGCGCGCCATTCCCGGCGAGGATGGCTGGCCGCTGTTCGGCAACACCCTCAAGCTGCTGAAAGATCCGCGCGCGTTCGGCAACCGGATGGTCGCCACCTATGGCCGCGTCTATCGCAACAACGCCTTTGGCGGGCCGACGGTGACCTTGGTGGGGGCCGAGGCGAACGAGCTGGTGCTGTTCGACCGCGAACGCATCTTCTCGTCCGAACAGGGCTGGGGGCCGATGCTCAACCTGCTGTTCCCGCGCGGGCTGATGCTGATGGATTTCGACAAGCACCGCGCCGACCGGCGCACGCTGTCGGTGGCGTTCAAGCCCGAGCCGATGCGCCATTATGCCGAACAGCTCAATCGCGGCATCGCGCGCGAGGTCAGCGGCTGGGGCGGCCGCCCGGTGGTGTTCTACGATGCGATCAAGAAGCTGACGCTCGATCTGGCCGCCGACAGCTTTTTCGGCATGCCGCTGGGGCCGGAGGCAGACCGCATCAACAAGGCGTTTGTCGACGAGGTGCAGGCGTCGGTGTCGCCGATCCGCTCGCCGATGCCGTTCACGTCGATGCGCAAGGGCGTGAAGGCCCGCGACTATCTGATGGCGCTGTTCCTGCGCGAGATCCCGGCCCGCCGCGCCGGCGACGGGCAGGACTTTTTCTCGCAATTCTGCCGCGCGACCGATGAGGCGGGGCAGCCGCTGAGCGACGATGCCATTGCCGATCACATGAACTTCCTGATGATGGCAGCGCACGACACCATCACCTCGTCGGCAACCAGCCTGATCATGCTGCTCGGCCAGAACCCCGCGTGGCAGGACCGGCTGCGCGAGGAGATTCTGGGCCTTGGCCTGAACGGTGAGGAAGGGGTCGCTTACGGCCAGCTCGACCGGCTGGTGCTGACCGAATATGCGTTCAAGGAAGCGCTGCGGATCATGCCGCCGGTGCCGTCGCTGCCGCGCCGCGCGCTGCGCGATTTCAGCTTTGGCGGCTATGACATTCCGGCGGGCAGCTTTGTCGGGTTGAACGTCGCCTATACCCACCACATGGCCGAATATTGGCCGGAGCCGGACCGGTTCGATCCGATGCGCTTCACGCCCGAGGCGTCGCGCGGGCGGCACAAATATGCGTGGGTGCCGTTCGGCGGCGGCGCGCATATGTGCCTAGGGCTGCATTTCGCGGTCATGCAGATCCGCATCCTCGTGACGCATCTGTTGCTGCGCTACCGGATCGAGCCGATGCCGGGCAGCGGGGCGGACTGGCAGTTCTTCCCGATCCCGCGCCCGCGCGACGGTCTGCCGGTGCGGTTCGTGCCGCTGGCCTGATCGCGAGCCGCCCCCCGGGCAGCGCCCGGTGGTGCGGCGATGCGGATCAGGCGGCGGCTTCGGCCAGCGCCGGATAGTCGGTATAGCCTTCCGGTCCCTGGCTATACCACTGCGCCATCACATCCGGGGCAATCGGCGCGCCGGTGCGCAGCCGTTCGACCAGATCGGGGTTGGAGATGAACTTGCGCCCGAAGCTGATCGCATCGGCGACGCCCGAGGCGAGATCGGCATCGGCCTTGGCGCGGTCATAATCCTGGTTGAGCACCAGCGGCCCGGCAAACTGGTCGCGGATCAGCGGCGACAGCTTGGGGGCATCGGACGCGCCGAACGTGCCGTCCGGGGCCTGTTCGCGCAGCTCGAGAAAGGCGATGCCGATTTCCGCCAGCGTGCGCGCGGCAAGCGGGAACACCGTTTCGGGCGCGCTGTCGTCGACGCCCTGGGTCGCGCCATTGGGCGACAGGCGGACGGCGGTGCGGTCGGCACCGATTTCGGCCGCCACCGCCTCGGTCACTTCGCGCAGCAGGCGGATGCGGTTTTCGGGCGTCCCGCCATATCGGTCGGTGCGCTGGTTGCTGCCGTCGCGCAGGAACTGATCGATCAGATAGCCATTGGCGGCATGGATCTGCACGCCGTCAAAGCCCGCGGCGCGCGCACGCCGCGCCGCCGCCACATAATCGGCGACGATGCCCGGAATCTCCGCCGCGTCGAGGGCGCGGGCGGCTTCATAGGGCTTTTTGCCGTCATAGGTATGGGCCTTGTGCGGCGCAGTGGTTGCGCTGGCCGACACCGGGGCCGCGCCGTCCAGAAAATCGGGATGGACCAGCCGGCCCATATGCCAGAGCTGCATGAAGATGCGCCCGCCCGCGGCATGAACAGCCGCCGGCACCGCCGCCCAGGCCTCGGCCTGTTCGTCGGTCCAGATGCCCGGCGCGAACGGCCAGCCCAGCCCCTGCTGGCTGATCCCGGTGGCTTCGGACAGGATCAGGCCCGCGCCGGCGCGCTGCGCATAATAAAGCGGCATCAGCGGGCCGGGCACATGTGCGCGGCTCGACCGGCTGCGGGTCAGCGGGGCCATCAGCACGCGGTTGGGGGCGGCGATCGCACCCAGCTGGATCGGATCGAAGAGGCTCGGCAAGAACAGTCTCCTTTTGCTACGGGACTGGACGGAGATAGGAGACTAAGGGGGATTATGCACCCGTCTTCGACACCTGCGACCGATTTCGTTGCCCAGCCAACGCCTGCCCCCGGCGCGGATCACAAACGCGGCCTGGCGCTTGCTGCGCTGCTGACCGGCAATGTCGCACTTGCCTTCGGGCCAGTGTTCGTGCGTGCGGCCGACACCATGGCCGGGGTCGGCCCGGTCGCCTCGGGCTTCTGGCGGCTGGCGCTGGCGGTGCCGCTGCTGTTCCTGTTTGTCGCGCTCGACCGTCGGCCGGCACGGCGCGGCGAAACCGGCGCGGCGCCGGGGCTGCTGGCGATGATCGCGCTGGGCGGGCTGTTCTTCGCCGCCGATCTGGCCGCCTGGCATCTGGGCATTCTGGGCACCAAGCTTGCCAATGCGACGCTGCTCGGCAACGCCGCCAGCCTGTTCTTTCCGGTTTACGGCTTTCTGGTCGCGCGCCGCTGGCCAGCCCCCGGACAGGCGGCCGCGCTGCTGCTGGCGATGGCGGGCGGGGCGCTGCTGATGGGGCGGTCCTATGAACTGTCGCCCGCCTATCTGGTCGGCGATCTGCTGTGCCTTGCCGCCGGGCTGCTCTACACTTTCTATCTAATCTCGATCGACCGGGCGCGGGCGCAGATGCGGCCCTGGCCGGTGCTGGCGCTGTCGACGCTGGCGGGCGTCGCGCCGCTGCTGGTCTTCGCCCATCTGGTCGGCGAGCCGATCTGGCCGGGCGACTGGCGGCCGGTGATCGGCCTGGCGCTTGCCAGCCAGGTGGTCGGGCAGGGCTGTCTTGTCTATGCAATGGGCCATGTCCGCCCGCTGGTCGTCGGGCTGGCGTTCCTGTCGCAGCCGGTGGTCGCGGCGCTGGCGGGGCTTGTGCTTTATGGCGAGCGGCTGGGGCTGGGCGGCTGGCTGGTGATCGAGGGGCAGTTGTCCCTGGGCCAGCTGGTGGCGGCGGAGCTGGTGTTGTCGGCCGTGCTCTACAGCCTCTCGCAGCTGGGGCTGTATCTGAACTACCTCTACGACCTGTACGCCGCCATTGACGAGCTGGCGCTGTTCTACGACCTCGAACAGGAAAAGCCGCGCCCGGATGCCGAGCAGCTCGGGCAGGACGCGAGGCTCGCGTTCGTGGCCGTGCGCGACAGCCTGCGCGGGCAGGACGCCGAGATCAACGTGAACATCCCAAGCCGCGCGCGGGTGCTGGCGCGAGCCGACTCGCACGGCCTGCAGCGCCTGTTCATCCACCTCCTGCGGCGCAGCCGCAAGCCCTCCAGCGGCTACATCACCGTGGGCGATGTCGATATTGCGACCGTGAACCTCAACACGCTGCGCGAGTCGGTGATGGTGCTGAACCGACCGATCACGGCAGAAATGACCATCCGCGAGTTGCTGCGCCTGAGCTCGCAGAACCCCACCGCGCCGCGTCTGCAGGCGGCCATCCGCGCGGTGGGGCTCGACGAAACCATCGCCCAGCTGGAAGACGGCCTCGACACCCGCCTGGCCTCCACCGGCTACCCGCTGTCGATCGCCGAAATGATGAGCCTGAAGCTGGCGGTGGCGATCCTCGCCGAGCCGAAGGTGGTCATCCTGAACCCGCTCTACGACAACATGCCCGCCAGCCTGCTGCGCGAGGCGCTGGACCTGCTGCAACAGGCCGAATGCACGGTGGTGCATTTCTCCAACCGTGAATCGGAGGCCGGGTATAGCCACTACCTGCATCTGTCGCATCACCAGCAGCGCCTGTTCGACGGGCTCAATGACTTTCTGGGCGCGCTCCAGCACCCCTCGCGCGAGCCCGCGCGCGTCGGCGACGTGAAGGGGGCCTAGCCATGCCCACCCTCGAGAATCACTACGCGCATTTCAAGACGCTCAATGCCCAGCGCATTCCCCGCGTCATGCCCGTCGTGGGCTGGATCATCGTGCTGGGCACCGCGCTCGCCGCGGTGTTTCTCGCCACGACGCCGTGGATACAAACCGCGACCGGTGCCGGTACGGTGACGGCGCTCAACCCGAACGACCGCTTGCAGGAGATCAACGCGCTGGTCCCGGGGCGCATCCAGGAGTGGTATGTCCATGACGGCAAGCGGGTGAAGGCCGGTGACCCCATCGTGCGACTGGTGGACAACGACGCGCAGCTGCTCGACCGCCTGCAAGCCGAGCGCGCGCAGGTGGTGGCGAAGCTCCGCGCGGCGGAGTCGGCCTCCCGCACGGCGGAGATCGACCTCAAGCGCACCCGTGGCTTGTTCGACGATGGCCTCGCCGCGCGCCGCGACTACGAGCAGTCGCGCATCAAGGTGGAGGAGTTGCGCGCCAAGGTGGCCGAGGCCGCCGCCGAACTGAGCCGGGTGGATGTCAACCTCTCGCGGCAGTCGGTGCAGATCGTCACCGCACCGCGCGATGGCGTGATTCTCGAAGCCAACGCCGGCTATGCCGCCACCTTCATCAAGGCGGGCGACGTGCTCGCCACCTTCGTGCCCGACAACATCGAGCGCGTGGTGGAGCTCTACATCGACGGCCGCGACGTGGGCCTGGTGCAACCCGGCGCGAAGGTGCGGCTGATGTTCGAGGGCTGGCCGGCCGTGCAGTTCAGCGGCTGGCCGTCGGTGGCCATTGGCACCTTCGCGGCAAAGGTGATGGCGGTTGACCCCTCGGCACAGGCCAGCGGCCGCTTCCGCGTGCTGGTGCAGCAAGACACAGCGGACGGCGAAGGGTGGCCGGAAGAACGCTTCGTGCGCTTCGGCGCCAAGGCGCGCGGCTGGATTCTGCTCGGCGAGACTTCCGCGGGCTACGAGCTGTGGCGGCAGCTCAACAACTTTCCGCCCAACCTGCCAGAAAAGCAGGCCAGTCAATGAAGCGCCGTCTGCTCTGGCTTGCGGGGCTCTTCGGGCTGCTCGCGCTGGCCTTGCCGGCGCTGGCCACGGCGGTTGAACCCCCGGCCGAAGCCCCGACCGTGCTCTCTGCCGAAGCGGTGCTCGCCTCCTCGCGCCAGCACTTTCCGGCGATTCTCGAAGCCGCAGCGCAGCGCCGCGAAGCGCTGGGCAAGGCTGAGTCCGCAGAGGGCGAGTTCGACCTCGTGTTTTCCGCAGACGGCCTCGGCTGGGCCACGGGCTTCTACGACGGGCGATCGGCCACGGGCGGCGTGCAGCAGCGGCTCAGGTCGATGGGTGCCACGGTCTATTCGAAGTATCGGGTGTCCGGCGGCGAGTTTCCGGTCTACCAGGACGAGCGCTTCACCAACATGGGCGGGCAGGTGAAGGCGGGTGCGGTGTTCTCGCTGATGCGCGACCGCGTCATCGACGCCGAGCGCTTCGCGGTGGCAGATGCCGAGCTGGCCGTGCGGAAAGCCGACCTCGATCTGTTGCTGGTGAAGATCGGCGTGCAGCAACGCGCGCTGACCGCCTACTGGCGCTGGGTGGCGGCGGGGTGGCAGCTGCGTGTCTACGAAGACCTGCTGGCCTTGGCCCGCGACCGCGAAGCCGCGCTCACCACGCGCGTGGAGCGCGGCGCGCTGGCACGAATCTTCCTCAACGAGAACCGCCAGAGCCTGCTGCGGCGACAGGCGCTGGTCGTCGCCGCGCGGCGGGACTTCGAGACGGCCTCCAACGACCTCACGTTCTTCTACCGCACCGCGCAAGGTGAGCCGCGCGCCGTGCAGCAGGCACAGTTGCCGCCAGGCAGCGAGGCCATCGAGCTGAAGGTGGACGAAGCCGCCGACGCGCCGGAGGTCGAGGATGTGCTGCGCCGCCGGCCGGAGATCAACCTGCTCCGCACCGTCGTGCAGCGCGCCGAGAACCGACTGACCCTGAGCCGTGATTCCTTGAAGCCGAAGCTCGACTTCAACGTCGAGCTCGCCAGTGGTCTCGGCGGGGTGGGGGAGGGCGGCGTGTCGCGCGATTCCAGCGATGCCGTCGTCGGCTTCCAGTTCTCCGTGCCGCTCCAGCAACGCGATGCTAGGGGCCGGGTGGCGCAGGCCGAAGCCGTGCTCGATGCCGCCAGACTTGAACAGCGCCAGCTCGAAGAGCGCATCGAGATCCAGCTACGGAACATCGTGCTGGCGGTCAACTACGCCCAGCAGCTCTACGCCCTCGCCGTGGACGAGCGCACCGAAGCGACGACCCTCCGCCAGGCGGAGCAACGCCGCTTCGACTCCGGGGCCAGCGACTTCTTCCTCGTCAACCTCCGCGAGGAGGACGAAGCGGATGTCTGCGTGCGCTACTACCAGGCCGCCTTGAACGCCCGCATCGCCCGGGCGACCTACGACGCCGCCACGGTGAGCCTGCGTCGTCTGGGGCTCGCTGACGACACTGGTGCGGGGGGAGCGGGGTCACCTGAGTGACGGCTACTCCAGCCGTACGAACTGGCCGAGCCGGTAGCCGTGGTGGCGCACCGTCACGATGAGCCCCGTTGTGGAGAGCTCGTCGGTCAGCTTTTGTCTCAGGCGGCTGACGGTGACCGCGAGATTCTCCCGGGTGATGGCCGTGCCGCTGGACTCGTGGAGCGCCTGCATCAGCCGCTCCATCTCCACCCCTGCTTCACCGGCGAGCGCCAGCTGCTCGATGACGACGGTCTCGGCGGCACTGAGCACCGCCTGGCGGCGCTGCGGCGTGGTCAGCACCCGCGCGCTGCGGTTGAGGATGTAGCTGCCCGCCGGGGCGGTGTCCTCCCGTCGCGCCACGAAGTTGCGGACCACCGCGTCGAGCTCGGCCACGTTGGTGGGCTTGGTCAGGTAGACATCCGCGCCGGCGTCATACCCGGCGGTGCGGTCAACGGCTCGCACCCGGGCCGTGAGCATGACGATCTTGACCGCGGGGTGGCTTTGCCGGAGGCGGCGGGCAATGGCCAGCCCGTCCTCGTATGGCAGGTTCACATCCAGCACCACGAGGTTGATCGCCTGGGATGCCAGCAGCGCGTTCAGGCCATCCCCGGTATCGGCGGCGAAAACCTCGCGGCCGGGGCGTTCGAGATAGCTCACGAGCAGCTCGCGCAGGGTGTCGTTGTCCTCGACGACGACGATCCGGAACGGCGGTGTGAGCACGGTCATGCCGGTATTTCCAGGCGGAAGACGATGTGGTCGGGGTCATCGTCGTGCGTGACGCGCCCGCCCACCTGCGTGGCGACCTTCCGCACCCAGTAGAGCCCAAGACCCGTGCCGCTGCGATGCTGGGCCGCGGTGGCCCGGTAGTACTTCTGGAACACGAGCTTCGGGTCTGGCCGGCCGGCCCGGCCCGGTTCGTTGCGAACGTCCGCGAGGACGCAGCGTTCATCCCGACGCACGGTCAAGGTGATGGTCGAGCCCGGCGGCGAGTATTTCAGCGCGTTGTCCACGAGGTTGCCGAGCATCATCAGGAACAGCGGCGAGTCGATGCAGACGGGGAGGGCGTCGGGCAGCCGTGCGTCCACCCGCGCAGGCTCCGGCAGCCGCGCGAGCCATTGGCGCAGCTCCGCAACGAGCTCCACGTGCTCGCGCTGCTCCTCGCCAGCCGCGCCTCGTTCGAGACGGTCGACATCCATCCACCGGTTCAGAACGTGATCGATGCCTTCCACCGCCTCGCTGATCGCCGCCAGCCGCCGGTCGTCGTGAGTTCCGCTCCGGGCGCTGGCGCCGAGCAGCTCCGAGGCGACACGGATCGAGGCCAGCGGATTTTTGGTTTCGTGGACGATCATGCTCAGCAGGCCCTCGGTCTCCTCATGCTGGGCGCGCTCGCGGCGGTAGGCCTCCTGCGCGTCCCGCGCCTCCTGCCGCAGCCTTTGTTGTTCGCGCACGACCAGCATGGTTCGTCGAGCGAGCACGAGCGTCACCATCACCATCGTCACCAGGTTCGTCGGCAGCGTCGGGTAGAGGCTGACAAAGCTCGTCGGGCCGGGCTGCACCAGGGGCAGGAACCACAGCAGCAGGTAGAGAATCAGCGCGCCGGTGAACACCCTGTACGTCCATGCGAGCAGGCGGTCAGGCGTGCGAATGGTGACGAGCGGCAGCGCGCCCCAGAGCGTCATGAACAAGCCGAGCTGGTTGACCTCGATCAGAACCTTGCCCAGTTCGCCCTGGGCGATCTGCCACAAGAACAGCAGGTAGAGCGGCACGACCAGCAGATAACCGGCTGATGTCCAGCGTGGGGCGTCGAGCGCGCGCACGAGCAGCGCAAACATCACGCAGGCGGCTGTGGCATGCGTGGCGGCCGTGAGTGTGAAGAACCACGGCAGTGTCTCGGCCGCTTCGGGCAGCAGGTACTTCGCGGTCAAACCCACCGTCGTCGCGCTGTGGACGATGGTCGAGATGTCGAAGGTGGCGGCTGCCGCCCACAGGATGTCCCGCGTGCTGACCCACATGACGATCGAGAGCAGCGCCAGCACCAGCGCGAGCCCGACGTAGGCCCCGGTGACGAGGTGCAGCTGGGTGTCGAGCGAGCGGGCGACCTCGGTCGTCACCACCTCGGCGTGAATCGTCGCGGTGTGGGTTTCTACCCGCACATAGATCACCGTCGGCCGCTCGTGGCTCACGTCGAGGTCGAGCGAGTGGGTGAGATCAGTCCGCGTGCGGGCCGAGAAAGGGTGACGGCTGCCCAGCAGGTGCCGACGCCACCCGCCAGTGGCGTCTTGGGTAAACACCTGCACGTCGCGCAAGGCGGTGGGCTGCAACAGCAGCACCAGCGGCGTATCGGCCGCCGGCTGCGGTGGCACGGTGAGCTTGAGCCACCAGGGGTGGCGCTGGCTGCCCTGTGAGTATGGCGAGCGATAGGGCGTGAAGCGCTGCCCCTGCACGTCAGCCAGAGTCCACGACCCCGACGGGTCAGCCAACAGCCCGCGCTCGCTGATCTGGTCGCGCGTCGGCGCGGCCTCGGCGAAGGCCGTCAGGCCCATCCACAAGGTCAGCGGCAACAGCAAGGCGCGTAACAGGAAGGTTCGCAACATGGTTCGAGTGTAGGGCGTTGCCCTGCGCGCACCTTTCAGAAAACGGAAAGGTTCGGCGGTCTGGCCCGTGTGTTTTGCCCGGCCTGCGCCAGCCTGGGCCTGCCCGCAAAGCCGCGTCCTGACAAGGCTTTACGACGGACTGCGGCCCATGCTCGTAGAAATTGCGATCGGCACGCTCGTGGATCGTCGACTACACACGCAGGCCAGACCGGAACGGTTTGTTTGCGAATCGCCTCTGCGCGTTGACCTGCGCGGCGGCTTTCGACGCAAACAGCCTTCTGGTGAATGGAACCGTTTTCGTCCTCGCAGGAGCTTGCATGAACCCCCACGTCACCCTCTCCGCCGTCGCTGCCGCATCGGTTTCGCGTCTCGCTGAGCTCAAGGCCAAGGGCAGCCTCACCCTGCGTCCTGACGAAAGTCTTCATCTTCCTGCTGGCTACCGATTGCTCCGGCCCAGCAAGCCCGGCGAACAGCCCCTCATCCTCACCGACGAAGACGGCCGTCGCTACAGCGTCTTTGCCGCCAGCCCCGAACAGCTCCTGCTCGCTGCTGCCGAGCCCACCCCCGGCCTGCTCGCCGACCAGACCCC
>DMHI01000065.1 GCA_003449515.1 Lysobacteraceae bacterium
CGACCTCGCGGATGCCGCCCGGGCCGCGCTTGAGATCGTCGGCCATGTCCTTGCGGGCGACTTCCGCCTCGATCATCGCCTTCATCTCGCGCAGTGCGTCGAGTGCGGTGAAGTCGAGGTAGCGCCGGTAGACGAACGGCCGCAGCACGTCGATGAACCGCTCGCCGGCCGCGACGTCGCCGGCTACCGGTCGCGCCTTCAGCCAGGCGTAGCGCTCCCAGTCGCGGCCCTCGCGCTGGAAGTACGCCTCCATCGCGTCGAATCCGAGCACGAGCCGCCCGCTGTCTCCGAATGGCCGCAGCCGGAGGTCGACGCGGTGGCAGAAGCCGTCCGCGGTGGGCGCGTGCAGCAGCTGCGCCAGGCGCTGCCCGAGCCTGACGAAATACGGCTCGGCCTCGAGCGCGCGCGGACCGTCGCTCGCGCCGCCGCTGGCATGGGCGAAGACGAGGTCGACGTCCGAGCTGAAGTTCAATTCGCCGCCGCCCAGCTTGCCGAGCGCGAACACCACGAGGCGCTGGAGGCGGCCTTGCGCGTCGCGGACCGCGCCGAAGCGCGGCGCGAGTTCGGCCTCCGCCTGCGCCAGCGCTCCGGCCAGCGCCTGCTCAGCGATCCACGTGCTGCCCGAAAGGGTTGCTTCGACATCGTCGATCGCGTCGACATCGCGGGCCACGAGAACCGCCGAAGCGCCCGAGCGCCAGCGCCGCAGCGCCGCCATCGCCGACTCGGGGTCGGCCGGATCAAGCGAGGGGAAGCGGGGGAACGCGTGCCGATCGTGCAGCAGCGCGGGCTGCCGGCGCAGCGCATCCAGCGCGAAGTCGGAGGCGGTGGCCAGCGGCTGCAGCGCGGCGCGCAGGGCGGCGTCCAGCGGCGCGACCTCGGCCAGCGCATCGAGGCGACGCTCGACGAGGCGATCCAGTTCGACGGCGATCATGGCGTGCGGCCGATCGGCTGAAAAAGCGAACCCGCAAGGCCGGCGGGCCTGCGGGTCCGGGCTCCCTCCCCCACGTCGGAAGCGTCTTGATCCTGCGCCCGGGTGGCGAAACCGCGCACGCTGCGGCGCAGCATGGGTTGAACCTTCATCCGCTTGGCCGAGCCGAATCGCGCCGGGCGGCGACCATCAGCTGCTTCCGGGCCTCACCATCCCGTGGCGCGAGAGGGCGCCGCGCGCTGGCTCGAGGATCTGGTAGAGACCCTGGACCTGGGCGTTCGGCCCAGAGACGATGACTCGTATGGCGCTGCGTGCCGGATCTCGAAAACGCGTCTTGCGAGAGATCTTCAACATCGCTGCGCGAGCAGCGATTTCCTCCGAACAAAAATGGGGCCGCTGCGAGCGCAGCGTCGAAGTCCGCCGCTCGGGCCTCGGCCGGAGTCATCGGTAGACGCCGAACCGGAATGTCGCGCGTTGCGCCAGCGGCGTGGCGGAACAGGGCGAATCGATGGGACATTTGAGCGATCCCGGGCATTGGAAGGGACAAGCAACGTGCGTCGCTCGCAAGCGAGTATGCCCAGCGATGCGCCCTGCCAAAAAGCCGATGCCCCGCGCGGGCGGGGCACCGCTGGCGGAAACCGGCACGACTCAGTTGGAGCCCGGACGCACCATCACATGGTTGCTGATCGTGCCGCTCGCCGGATTCACGATCTGGTACAGGCCTTGGATGTCGCTGTTCGGCGCGGCCGCCGTCACAACGAACGTCCCGCGCGGCGGCGGCGTGCCGAAGCCGCCGAGGAGGTCCGACAAGCGGATCACGACCGTACTGTTCGCCGGGATCGTGCCGACGCCCGTGGTGGCGCCGGTGGTCGTCGTACCCGCCTCACTTGCCGACCCGCCGCTCGCCGGCAGGAATCGCCAGGTGAACGCGCGCGCCGTGCCACCCGTATTCATCAGCACGATCCGGCTGATCCAACCCGCGGGCATCTGGACCAGCGGCGCCTGGAGCTGCGCACCGTTACGCGTGATCGCTCCCAGGACGAGCGGCCCGCGACCGGGCACCGTGTACGCACTCGACGCCGCCACCGCGCGCAGCTCGACCGCGTAGGTGCTGGCGACGATGGGCTCGCCGCCACGCAGGAAGCACACCGACGCGTCAGGATAGCTGCCGCTGCCGACCGCGAAGTCCGCCGTGGTTCCGGTCCGCGCCGCATCGATATCCGACAGGGCGACGATGCTGCAGTCCGCGGTCGGGCTCAGGAATACGTCGGCCGCGCCGGTGAAGTCACCGCTGACGCGCAACGTCGTATCCGGACCCAGCACGTCGGCCATCGTGATCGGGTCGCCATCGACGCCGCGCGGCTGTACGGCGTTCGAGACCTCCTGTCGGGTGCCGTAGGCGAGACGCCCGAGCTGGGCGAGCGTCACGTCGTTCGTCGGCGCGGCGCTGGTGAAGGCCGTGTAGGGTCCGTTCGCGGCTTCGACGTCAGCGACGGCCGCTCCCTCGCTCCGGACGACAAGGTCGTAGCTGGGCGCGAAGCGGATGTACTGGCCGCTCGATCGGAAAATGCGGCCTGCAGCGCCGCCGGCCTCGGCCTGCGAGGGCTGGTCGTAAAGACTGAACGTGCAGTCGATATCGGTCGGTGCGGTCAGCGTCCGCACGCCGTCGAAGCTCAGCGTATCGAGGGCGTTGAACGGCGTGGCGCCGGCGGTCATCGAGAAGAACAGGGTGTCGCCATCACCGCCAACCCGGTTGACGGCCCCCAAGGCGTTCGAGGGGTGGGCGCTGGTGCGCAGCGTGCCGGTCGTGAACTGGACGCCCGGGCATTCGAGCCGTCCCGATCGCACCTCCGACTCAACGAAGCTGTAACCGATCGGCGTTCGAATCTCGAAGATGCTTGAGCTGAACGCGCGAGGCGCGCTGAAGTCGATCTCGGAGGCGAGCAGCACCGGCTGCGACGTCCCGCTGGCCGACAGCTCGACCCCATCGAAGATGACGACCGGTGCGCCGACGCAGGAAACGGCCACCTCGGCAGAGGGGCCCGTCCCTGCCATCGGATCGAACGGCAGGATCTGGATTTGCCAAAGATAAGGCCGGCTTTCCGGGAACGTGTAGGCGAAGGTCTGGCCGATCGGGAACTCGGCGATCGCGACGTTGTTGAGCACCAGCCGGGCGCCCGTGGCGCCGTTGGCCGGATTGCTGGCCAGGATACGAAACGTCTCGCCGGCAAAGAAATCGCCGCCGCTCTGGATCGAGAGGACGCGTCCTGGCGAGTTCGCGATGCGATTCACCTGCTCGCATCCCGAAGACAGCGGCTGGGTGCCCTGCGCGGCGGCGAGCGGTACGGCTGACGAAAAGAGAAGGACAAGGGCCAACAGGCTGGACAGCTTCGGATACCGAGGTGGACGCATTGGGGGGATTGCTCCTGGCAGCAGCGGACAGAGAAGTTTTGCGATCCAACCGGGAAAAGCCGCGCATCCCTATCAGCGGGATCATACCGGCGCGCAGGCCAAAAAAAACGCCCCGCGCGAAGCGGGGCGTTCGGCAGCGATACTTTGGCGAGCCGGCTCAGTTCGCCGCTGCGGCCGCCGGCGGACGCGGCGCGTTGTGCTCCTCGAACCACTTCTGCACCTGCTGGTACCAGAACACCGAGTTCTGCGGCTTCAGGATCCAGTGGTTCTCGTTCGGGAAATACACATAGCGCGTCGGCACGCCCTTCATCAGCAGGGTCTGGTACAGCTCCTTGGCGTGGTTCACCGGCACGCGGTAGTCGAGCTGGCCGTGCACCACGAGGGTTGGCGTCTTGAAGTTGGCGGCGTGGTAGTGCGGCGAGATCTTCTGGAGCATCTCGCGGTTCTCGGGCTCCCAGAAGCCGCCGAAGCGCGGGATCTCGGTGGAGAAGTCGGCGCCGTACTGGGTGTAGAGGTTGTAGACCTTGGCGTGGGCGACCAGCGCGCGGAACGGATGCTCGCGGCCGAGGATGATGGTCGTCAGGTAGCCGCCGTAGCTGCCGCCGCCGGCCACCATGCGGTCGCGGTCGATCCACGGCTGGTCGGCGAACCACTCGGCGGCCTTGATCACGTCCTCATAGGGCTTGTCGGCCCAGTTGGGGTTGATCGAATCGGTGAAAGCCTGGCCGAAACCCGAGCTGCCGTGGAAGTTCGGCCACGCGGTCACGTAGCCCCAGCTGCCGAACACCTGCGCGTTCCAGCGGAAGGCCATGCCGTTGGTGATGGCGTTGTGCGGGCCGCCGTGGATCAGCATGAAGAACGGGTGCCGCTTGCTGCGGTCGAAGCCCGGCGGGTAGTTCACCCACATCTGGATCGGCTGGCCGTTCGCACCGGTGTACGTCACCGATTCGAAGGTGCCGAAGTCGGTGTTGGCCAGCAGCTCGTCGTTGATCGTCGAGAGCTTGGTGGTGTCGCCATTGCGGGGGTTCACGCGGACCAGGGTCGGTGGCTCGACGAAGGTCTGGCGCAGGCCCACCAGCGTGCCGTTGCGCGACAACGCGAGGCCGGCAACCGAACCCTCCTCCACCGGCGTGACCGCGCGCGGCGTGCCGCCGATCGGCAGCTCGTAGACACGCACGGTGCCGGCGTCGTCGATCGCGCCCCACAGGCGGCGGCTGTCATTGCCCCACACCAGGCCATCGGCGGTGCGGTCCCAATCGGTGAACTGCTCGGTGATGCTGCCGGCGCGGCGGTCTTTCAGCATCACCCGGCCCTTGTCGGCGTAGAAGCCCTTGATGCGCTGTTGCACGAAGGCGAGGTAGCGGCCATCCGGGCTGTAGAGCGGATTGCTGTCGCCGCCGGTATTGGCCTGCGTGTGATTGGTCGCGTTGGCGGCACCGAGGGCGACGGTGAACACATCGTTGTTGGTGAAGTTCGGCTTCGGATCGGAGTCGGCCACGAAAGCCAGCTCGCGGCCGTCCGGTGCGACGGCGAACAGGCTGTCGGTGCCCTGCACCGCATTGCGCGGCAGTTCGAGTCCGGTGGGCTGCGTCAGTGCCTGCACCTCGCCGCCCTGCGCCGAGACGGCGAAGACGTGGAACTCGCGCTCGTCGATGTACTGGTCCCAGGCGGTGACCGGCGCGCCGTCCCAGACGCGGCCGGTCATCTTCGAGCTGGCGCGCTCCTCGAGTCGCTTGCCCTGCTCGGAAAGCGGCAGATCGTCGAACACGCGCGAGACGAAGGCGAGCCGCGAGCCGTCCGCGAACCACTTCGGGCTCTGCACGCCGGTGGCCAGCGTGGTCAGGCGACGCGCTTCGCCGCCGTCGACGCTGATGACATAGAGCTGCGGCGCCTTGTCGTCCTCACGCTGCGAGGTGAAGGCGATGAAGCGCCCATCCGGGCTGAACACCGGCGCGGAATCGTTGCTGGCGTGCGTGGTGAAGGCGCGCTGGCCGCTGCCGTCGGCGTTCCACAGCCACAGGTCGGTGAAGCCGCGGTCCTGCTCCATGTCGAAGCGCGTCACCGGCGCGACGATGCGCGAGCCGTCCGGCGCGATCGTCGGGCTGCCGATGCGCTGGATCTGCCAGCTGCGCTCGATGGTGAACGGCTGCTTGCCGGTGGTCGAAGCCGTGGCGGCGGGGGTCTGCGCGGCGAGCGGCGCGGTGGCCGCGAGCAGGGCGAGGGCGATGGCGTGTCGGAGCATACGGCGGACGTCCAGCGTGAAGGAAACGCGAGCCTGCCGCAGTCCGCGTGAACGCCTTATCGCGGCCCGGCGGCGAGCAGGACCGCCCGCCAGTCCGCCCAGGTGATCCGGGCACCGGGCCTGTGCCGGTTGTAGGGCTGGTCGTAGAGCACATGCCGCCATGCCGGCTGGCAGGCGCCGGTCACGTCGGGCTTGTCGTCCACCAGCACATCGCCCACCACCAGGGTCTTGTCCTTGGTGACGACCATGCGCTGGACAAACGCTGGCCCGAGGTGCGCCTCGACCCACTCGTACTTCTCCGGCACGCAGTACCGGTACTGGTTCAACGGCGAGGTGCAGATCCGCACGTCGTGGCCGAGGTCGAGCAGTTCCGCCATCGCCTCGACTGCGCCCGGAACCGGCGGCAGCGCCCGGTAGAACCCGGGGGCGGTGTAGACCGATACGACGGCCTCCTCGAGGTGGGGCGGGTAGTCGTCGCGCACATGGAAGGACCGCCGCTCCTCGAGGGGAAGCGGCGGATGCCCGTGCCGCGGGCCGATGGCCTGCCACGCAGTGTGGAAACCGCGTTCGAAGTCAGCCAGAACGCCGTCCTGGTCGATCAGGATCAGCATGTCGAGGGCATCGTCAGCGTCACCCTCAGAAGCCCAGCGGGATGCCGAGCAGGAAGAACGCGAGCAGCAGGGCGGTCCAGCTCACCAGGAAGAACAGCGAGTACGGCACCATCATCAGGATCATGTCGCCGATGGTGAGATCGGGGCGGTAGCGGCGCATGAAGGCGAGGACGATGCCGGCGTAGGCCATCATCGGCGTCACGATGTTGGTCGACGAATCGGCCACGCGATAGGCCGCCGACACGAGGTCCGGCGTCATCTGCGGGTTCACCTGGTAGAGCATCGGCACGAAGATCGGCCCGAGCAGCAGCCACTTCGAGGTGAGCCCGCCGACGAACAGGTTGATCAGCGCCGTGGTGATCACGAAGCCCAGCAGCAGCAGCACCGGGCTGTCGGCGAAGCCGAGCGCCAGCAGGCCCTGGGCGCCGAGGTGGGTGATGTAGGCACCGAGGCCGCTGTAGGCCAGCAGGCCGAGGAAGTTGTACGAGAAGAAGGTCAACACCAGGATGTAGCCGGTGGTGTTGGCCTGCTTGGTCATCGCCTCGACCACGTCGGCGAGTCTGCTGAATTTCCCGCTCGCGAAGCCGAAGGCCATGCCGACGGCGACGAAGTAGAACGAGATCATCAGGATCACGTTGTTGAGGAAGGGGTGCACCTCGCGGCCGTCGGCACCGGTGAACGAGGCCAGCGGCCCCACGGCGAAGCCGTAGATCACCAGCAGGGCCACCGGGGTGGTCCATGCGGCCGCGCGCAGGCCGCGGCGCTCGCCGTCGGTGAGCGTGAACTCGCCGAGGTCGAGATCGGCGGGACGCGTCCACGGCTGCTGGCTCAGCTTCGGCGCAACGAAGCGCTTGGTCACGAAGGCGCCGACGATGGCCAACAGGAAGGTGGACGCCACCATGAAGAAGTAGTTCATCGTCGCGGCGTTGAGCGGCGTGCCGTCGGCGGTGGCGAAGGGCACACCCTGCGCCTCGGCGAAGACCCTGGCGTTCAGGCCGACGATGACATCGGGAGGGGTCGCCGGGACCAGATTGGCGCTGAAGCCCGCCGACACACCGGCGAAGGCCGCCGCCATGCCGATCAGCGGGTTCTGCCCGAGTGCCGCGTAGAGCAGGCCGGCCAGCGGGATCAGCACGAGGTAGCCGGCGTCGGTGGCCAGCGAGCTCATGATGCCGAGGAAGACCAGCAGCAGCGGCATCCAGCGCATCGGCACCCGGCGGCCCGCCTTCTTGATCAGCGCGCCAAGCAGGCCGGCGTGTTCGGCCACGCCGATGGCCAGGGTCACGATCAGGATCACGCCGAGCACGCCGTTGCCGAAGCCCAGCCAGTTCACCAGCAGCGCGTTGTCGAAGATCCAGCGGATGTTCTCGCTGGCGAGCATCGGCTTGATGCTCTGCTCGACCGCGCCGTTCGGGCCCAAGGTGGAGAAGGTGGTGCCGCCCAGCAGCACCGCCGCCACGAGGGTCAGCACGTAGAAGCCGATGAACAGCAGGACCGGGTCGGGAATGGCGCGGGCGATGCGCTCGATCGCGCTGGGCGGCGGGTTCAACGGGGGCGAGGGCGTCACTGGCAGGCGCGGCGTGCAGGCAAAGGGCCCTGAAACTGCCCAGCCCGATGTGAAGACCGGGCCAAGACGCGATCCGCAGCGGCCCGGGAAGGGCTCGGCCGCGACGCCGGGCGCCGCCCGCAGGCATCGCCACCGCCCGCGCGCCGGCCGCCATGCCCGCGTGCAGACCAACTAGAGCAAACATTCCGCCCCGGCGGGGTCAACAATCATTCACACTGTCCGACCATCCGTCATCGAGGAACACCATGAACCTGAAGTCCCTGCTTGCCGCCGCCGTGCTCGCGACCCTGCCCACCGCCTCGTTCGCGGCGGGCTTCAACTGGAACGCGACCCTCGCCTCCGACTACATCTACCGCGGCATCGACCAGAACGACGACCAGCCGGCGATCCAGCTTGGCGCCGGCTACGGCTTCGAGAACGGCCTCTATGTGGGCGCCTGGGGCTCGAACGTCGACTTCGGCGACGGCACCGACACCGAGATCGACACCTTCATCGGCTGGGCCGGCGAGGTGGGCGACAGCACGTCGCTCGACGTCCAGCTGGTCCGCTACAACTACCTCAACGAACCGGCAGGCACCGACTACGCCTACAACGAGCTGATCACCAAGCTCGGCGTCGGCGAGAACCTCACGCTCACGCTCGGCTACACCAACGACTACGTCAACAGCGACGAGACCAGCCTGTACTACGCCGCCAACGGCAGCTGGGGCTTCGCCGGCGACTACACCTTCAACGCCGGCCTCGGCTACACCACGATCGGCGGCAGCCTCGAGAACTTCTTCGATTACAGCGTCGGCGTCAGCCGTGCGTTCGGCCCGGCCACCGTCACGCTGAGCTACGTCGGCAGCGATGGCAATGCCGAGGACAACTTCGGCCCCGACCTGAGCGAGGACAAGGTGCTGCTGACGATCGGCTTCGGCGGCTGATCCGCGGTCGCCGGCGCCAGCGCCGCTCCACGAGACCCCGCGGGCGACCGCGGGGTTTCGCGTTTCTGGCGCGGCGCTCACGGCGGGGTCACGCGGCCTTGCCCGGCGCTTGATCGTGGGCGCGCGAGCATCCGGGCTTGCTTGTTTGCCCGGAGCACCGCCGTGTCCCTGACCCGACTGATCTACGCCAGCCGAGCCGCCGAGGCCCTGACCCCAACCGACCACGAGCAGATCCTCGCCAGCTCGCGCCGCAACAACGCCAAAGGGGGCGTTACCGGCATCCTCGCCTTCGGCGCGCGCGAGTTCCTGCAGTGCCTCGAAGGCTCGCGCGAGGCGGTGAACGCCACCTACACCCGGATCCTCGGCGACCCGCGCCACCACGACGTGCAGCTGATCGACTTCCGCGACATCGAGCAGCGCTGGTTCGGCGAATGGGGCATGCACGGGCTGCCGCCGTCGCGACTCACCCGCCAGCGCGTGCTGCGCTACAGCGACCGCGAACTGTTCACGCCGACGCGGATGAGCGGGGCCAGTGCCATCGCCCTGCTCGCCGACCTCGCCAGGGAACTGGCGGACACCGCGGCAGCGGCGGCGACGCCCGATGCTGCGGTGGCCACGGCCGGCCGCAGCGCCGTCGAGCCGGCGCGCGAGGGCTTGTTGGCGAAGATCGGTTTGCGTCGTGACGGTTGATCCGCCGACGCGAGCGTGGGCTTCGCGAAAGCCTTCGCCACGTTGCCCGAAAAAGAGAAGGCCCGCTTTCGCGGGCCCTCTCGTTCGTCTCGAACGACGGCACCGTCGCCGGCGCCGTCTCATGGCGTGGATCAGAAATCCATATCGCCCATGCCGCCCATGCCACCGCCGCCGGGTGCTGCCGGGGCGTCCTTCTTCGGGGCTTCGGCGACCATCGCTTCGGTCGTGATCATCAGGCCGGCGATCGACGCGGCGTTCTGCAGCGCCGTGCGCGTGACCTTGGTCGGGTCCAGGATGCCGAACTGCACCATGTCGCCGAACTCGCCGTTCGCCGCGTTGTAGCCGTAGTTGCCCGACTGCTCGAGCACCTTGTTGAGAATCACCGACGGCTCGTCGCCGGCGTTGGTGACGATCTCGCGCAGCGGGGCTTCCATCGCGCGCAGGGCGATGGCGATGCCGTGGTTCTGGTCCTCGTTCGCGCCCTTGAGGTTCGCGATCGCGGCCTTGGCACGCAGCAGGGCCACGCCACCACCGGCGACGATGCCTTCTTCCACCGCAGCGCGGGTGGCGTGCAGGGCGTCTTCCACGCGGGCCTTCTTCTCCTTCATCTCGACTTCGGTGG
>DMHI01000094.1 GCA_003449515.1 Lysobacteraceae bacterium
GCGACACGTGGGAGCTGGGCATCCACTCCTACCTGACGTATCTGCGCGATCGGCTGCTGCTGGCGAGAGAGCTGCTGAGCGAATCGGGCAGCGTGTTTGTTCAGATTTCGGACGAGAACCTGCACCATGTTCGGGAGTTGATGGATGAGGTGTTTGGCTCAGCGAACCTTCTGTTGACAGTTGTCCTTGAGAAAACGTCGTCTGCATCTGGCAACGAGCTTTCCGGTGTCACCGATTTCCTTGTTTGGTACGCGAAGGACAAGGGGCGCTTGAAGTACAGGCAGCTTTACAACGCGAAAGAACTCGGCGGTGACGGCGTTACCCAGTACACCTTCTGCAAACAGGAATACGGTCGCATCGAAAGGCTGACCGCTAACGAACTCTCCGGTATTGGGGAAGCTCCTAAAGGACGGGTGTTTGCAAACGACAACCTTACTAGTCAGCGCCCTCCTCAAGGCGGTGATGTTTCCGTCTTCCGGGCTCAGGGAAAGGCATTTAGTCCTGGAAAAGGGACGTTCAAAACGGATGCGTTAGGACTGTCGCGATTGAACCTGTCGTCGCGACTGAGGGCGATTGGCGACAGCCTGATGTACGTCCGTTTTCTGGAAGACTTCCCTGTTTCGCCCATTTCTAACTCTTGGTCGGACACCAAGATGACCGGATTTAGCGAGGATAAGGTCTATGTCGTACAGACTGCTCAGAAGGCGATCGAGCGCTGCATGCTTATGACCACCGACCCCGGCGATCTGGTGCTCGATCCCACCTGCGGTTCGGGTACCACCGCCTTCGTGGCCGAGAAGTGGGGCCGTCGTTGGATCACCTGCGACACCTCGCGCGTGGCGGTGACGCTGGCCAAGCAGCGGCTGATGACGGCGAGCTTCGACTACTACGCGCTGAAGTATCCCCACGAAGGCCTGCGCGGCGGCTTCATCTACAAGACGGTGCCGCACGTCACGCTGAAGAGCATCGCCAACAACCCGGATATCGACACGCTGTGGGAGAAGCACCAGCCCACCGTCGAGGCCGCGCTCGCCAAGCTCAACGCCGCGCTGAAGGCCGCCAAGGCGCCGGCGTACACCGTCAGCGAAGGGGGCTGGAAGGGCAAGGCGGTGGACTTCGCCGCCACCGGCAAGACCCGCACGCTGCCGAGCGGCGAAGTGGTGCCTGCCGATGCGCTGCTGGAGTGGGAGGTGCCCTTCGAGCTGCCGGCGTCGTGGCCGAAGTCGGTCGAGACGACGCTGCGGGTGTTCCACGGCGCGCGCCAGGAGCGGCAGAAGGCGATGGACGCATCCATTGCTGCGCATGCCGAAAGCGAAACGCTGTTCGACCAGCCGCGGATCGACAAGAACAAGCTGCGGATCACCGGGCCGTTCACCGTCGAAGCCGTGCCTTTCCCCACGGTGAAGGCGCTGGACGATGCGGCACCGCCGGCCGAAGCCGATGCCAGCGTGGCTCGCGAAGGTGAGTCCTCTCGCCAGCACCAGTGGCGCGCCGAACTGGTGAAGACCGGCGTGCGCGGCAAGGGCGGCCAGATGCTCAAGATCGCTGATCTGGAGCCGCTGCCGGATACGCGCCACCTGCATTGCACCGGCACGGTGGCCGAGACCGGCGAGCGTGTGGTGGTCAGCTTTGGTCCTGAGCACGCCGCGCTCGAGCAGCGCCAGGTGGAGCTGGCCATGCGCGAGGCGGGCGATCTGTTTCCGCGGCCCAAGATGATCCTGTTCTGCGCCTTCACCTTCGACCCGGAAGCCGCCAAGGACATCGACGCCACCAAGGGCATCACCGCGCTGAAGGTGCAGATGAACACCGATCTGCTCACCGAGGACCTCAAGAAGGCCCGCGCCAACAACCAGAGCTTCTGGCTGATGGGCCAGCCCGACGTCGAGCTGCGCCAGCGCAAGGACGGCCACTGGGAAGTGGAGGTGCACGGCTTCGACTACTTCGACCCGACCTCGGGCGAGCTGGTCTCGGGCGGTAAGGGCAAGATTGCCGCGTGGTCGTTGGATACCGACTACAACGAGCGCAGCCTGTTCCCGCGGCAGGTGTTCTTCCCGATGGCGGGTGCCAAGGACGGTTGGCACAAGCTGAAAAAGGACATCAAGGCCGAGCTGGACGAGCGCCTGATCGAGCGCCTGCACGGCACCGTGAGCCTGCCCTTCGAGCCCGGCGAGAACCGGAAAGTGGCGGTGAAGATCGTCGATGACCGGGGCATCGAGTCGTTGAAGATTTTGCCGATTGACGTGAATTCCTGACAGACGGCGCTTGACATTGGCAGTAAGGTAACCATGATGGTTAGCCCAGACGAACAGCGGCAGGATTGGCCGAGTCACGCACTGGACCGCGTTCAGGAGCTCGCCCGTGAAGGAAAGGTTAACTTCACTCCGACTGTCCAGCGGGACACGAAGAACCTCGACTACCCGCCCGATGAGGTCCTCGACTGCCTGTGCAGCCTTCAATCCGGACATTTCCAGACATCGATCCGCTACGCCGATTCATCGCTGTGGCATGACGTCTACACCGTTGAATGGCGTCGAGAGAACGGCATCATCGATCCGCTCTACATCAAGTTGGCGTTGGCCCGCGGTTGCCTGACCGTCGTCCTGTTTTCGTTTCACCGTCCGCGCTAGGAGCACGGGAGTCACCATGTCGAACACGCACGAATGCGCCCTCTGCGGCGCCTCTGCCGTCCACGCGACGACGTACTCGGACACCTTCATCCATCGCGGCGTGGAGACGCCCGTCGACGGCCTTGAGGTGATGCGCTGTGATGCCTGCGGCGCGGAATTGATCGAGGCCGATCAGGCCCGCCGCAACTACCGGAAAATGGTCGACATCGGCCGGACGATCGACGGTCTGCTCACGGGCGACGCCATCGTCAATCTACGCAAGCGGTTGGGGCTGACCCAGCAGGAAGCTGCGGAATTGTTCGGCGGTGGCCCGAATGCGTTTTCGAAGTACGAGCGAGGCGATGTGGTTCAGAGCGTCGCGATGGATCGGCTGCTGCGGCTGGTCGGGTCGTTCCCGCTATCGCTCGACTTGCTGCGGGCGATCGCGCGTCCCAAGGCCGATCTGAATCAAGTTGCAGATGTTCAATGGATCGGAGCTTCGGTGATCTCTGCGACGCCAGATAAGGCGATCACGTTGGCGACTGCGTTTCCGAATCGAACTGCCGCGTCGAACGTTGACTATGCGGAGTTCGAAGCCGCATGAAAGACGAGCACAAGGCTTCTCTGCGCGAAACCACGTCGATCCTCAAGTTGCGGGACGTTGTACTCCTGGACGCAAAGCTGTCGCGTCCCATCGGTAACGAGTCCTTTGGATGGCGCGGCGACGCGATTCAAGAGCACAAGCGCGCCGTGCGTTACGGTCAAGGCGTTGGTGAGATCAACGGAAAGTCGCTGACCCTGGCCACCTTCGAGGTCGAGCTGGGTACGCGCGTGCTGGCCAACGAGGTTGCCGAAGACGGCACCAAGGCGGTCGTCGTCGAGATAGATGCTCGCTTTCTCGTTCTTTACGAGACGCAGCAGACCGTTGGCGAAGAAGCGATGGAGATTTTTGCCAAGCTCAACGCAGTGCACATTGTGTGGCCGTTCTGGCGCCAGCACGTGTTTGATCTCGTCCAACGGGCCCAACTTCCCAAGCTGGAGATTCCGTTGCTTGCCGGGCCGATGCCTTGAGCGCCCCGCGCTCGCTGATCATCAACTCGCCCTACGAGCGGCCCGTCTTCCACTGGCAGCAGGGCGCCGGCACCACGCTCAGTCTGGTGCACGGGCGTCGCGCCGCCTCCTACGAGGTGATCGACACGCGCAGCAACACCAAACGCGTCGAGACGCTCGACCAGGTGAACCGCATCCGTGAACGCGTCGATGCGTGGAGGGCCGCCGATTATCCCGGCGTCACCTCGGTGACGCGTGGGCTGCTCGAGCACTGGCACGACGCTTCGGCGCGCACGCTGCCGTTCTACTTCTGCCAGCTCGAGGCCATCGAGACCCTGATCTGGTGGGTCGAAGCCGCGCCCGACTTCAAGCAGGGCGTGCACGTGCCCGGCGACGGCGGCGCGTGGGAGCGGTTGTGTAACAAGATGGCGACGGGCAGCGGCAAGACCACGGTGATGGCGATGATCATCACCTGGCAGGTGTTGAACGCGCTGACGTACCCGAAGCGCAGCAAGGACTTCAGCCGCGCGATCTTCGTTGTCGCGCCGGGATTGACGGTGCGCGAGCGGCTGCAGGTGCTGATACCGGGCAATGACGCCAACGCCTACGATGAGTTCCGTCTGTGCCCGAACGACGCTTTGCGCCAGCGACTGAATAAGGCCGAGGTGTTGATCGAGAACTGGCACACGCTGATGCCAGCCAAGGAGCCGGAGCGCAGCGTGGTGCGCAAGGGCAAGGAATCGGACGAGGCCTACACCCGCCGCGTGCTGGGGCCATTGGCCGCGTATCGCGACCTCGTGGTCATCAACGACGAGGCGCACCACGCTTACCGCAAGCCGGCCGACTTGAAGATCAGCAAGAAGGACGCCGAGGAGCGCGGCATCAATCTTGAAGAGGCCACGCGCTGGATCGAGGGCCTCGACCGCATCCACAAGACCCGGCGGCTGATCCGCTGCTTCGATCTGTCGGCCACGCCGTTCGCGCCCACGGGTCGCACCAATACCGACGAAGGCTTGTTCGACTGGATCGTGTCGGACTTCGGCTTGAACGACGCCATCGAGGCGGGGCTCGTGAAGACGCCGCGCGTCGTGGTGCGCGATGGCGCGGTGCCGAACACCGCGACGCTGCGCCCCAAGCTTTATCACCTCTATCGCGAGCCCGAGGTTGGCGAGGACCTGAACCGAAAGGGCGCGCTGCCGACCGATCCGCTGCCCCAGCTGGTGCAGGAGGCGTACACCCTGCTAGGCGCGGACTGGCGCGAAGCGGCGAGCCAGTGGCGCGAAGCGGGGCACACCTCTCCGCCGGTGATGCTGACGGTGTGCAATCGCACCGAAACCGCGGCGCGCGTCGAGCACTACTTCAACCGCGGCGACGCCTATTGGCCCGAGCTGAAGGGGCCGACGCGAACGCTGCGAGTGGACTCGAAGGTGCTTGAGAAGGCCGAGATCGGCGAGAGTGCGGCGGCCGACAAGGGCTACGAGGCCAGGCTTCACGAGATTGTCCGCGCATCGGGCCTGCCGGCCGACCGCGCCGAGACGCTGCTGGCCGAGACGAAAGAGATCGTGCTGCGCGCCATCGTCGACAACGTCGGCAAGCGCGGTATGGCGGGGCAGAACCTGCAGAAAGTGATCTCTGTCGCGATGCTCTCCGAAGGCTGGGACGCGAAGAACGTGACCCACATCCTTGGCCTTCGCGCGTTCACCAGCCAGCTGCTGTGCGAGCAGGTGATCGGGCGAGGGCTGCGCCGCGTGAGCTACGACACCGAGCCCGTGATGGGCGCTGATGGCGTCGAGCGTCAGCTGTTCCGTCCCGAGTACGTCAACGTGTTCGGCGTACCGCTGTCGATCTTCCAGGACGTTGGCGATGGCGGCGAAGCGCCGCCGCCGCCCAAGAGCAGCACGCAGATCGAGTCGCTGCCGGAGCGCGGCGAGTTCGAGATCCGCTGGCCGAACGTGCTGCGCATCGACCCGATCGTTCGCCCGGTGCTGTTCGTGCCGTGGGAGAAGGTGCCGGTGTTGAAGCTCGAGCCGCAGCACACGCCGATCACCGCGGAGTTCGCGCCGGCGCTGGGCGGTGCGACGGACTGGGGCAAGATTCATACGGTCGACCTGACGGCGATTCCCGAGGCGTTCCGGCAGCAGCGGCTGATCTTTCTCGCCGCCCGCAAGGCAGCGGATCAGCTCAGGCAGCGCTTCAGTGGGGCGCTCGATTACCTGCTGACGCAACTGGTGCGACTCGTCGAGCAGTTCCTCGCCTCGGATCGGCTGGAGATTCCCGGGCTGTTCCATCAGGAGCCGGTGCGTCGTCGGGTGCTGATTTCGCTGAACCTCGACCGCGTGGTGGCGCACCTGCTGCGCTACGTCGACGAGCACAACGCCGAGCGCATCGAGCTGATCTTCGATGAAGGCGCGCCGATCGGATCGACGCGCGAGATGCGCACTTGGTACACCACGCGCCCGACCATCAAGACGGTGAAGTCGCAGATCAGCGACGTGGTCGGCGACAGTGCGTGGGAGGGCTATGTCTGCAGCGTGCTTGAGGGGCTTTCCCAAGTTCTGGCCTACGCCAAGAACGATCACCTCGGATTCCAGATCCACTACACGTGGCGCGGTTCTCGCCGGCGCTTCGTGCCGGATTTCCTCGTCCGGTTGTCCAATGGCGTGACGCTCGTGCTCGAAATCAAGGGCGTCGACGATGACCAGAACCGCGCGAAGCGGGCAGCGCTTTCCGCCTGGGTGCAGGGCGTCAACCAGCGCGGTGGATTCGGCCGCTGGGCCTCAGGCGTGCTTTTCGATCCGGCGATGATCCAGGACCTCATCCAGCACCACGCCCTATAGGTCGATCACAACCGGCGCCGCATCGAGCGGCAGCGGCCTCGGCAGCTCGTTGCCGGTTCGCCTCAACGCCTCAGCGCGTCAAAAAATCCAGCACCCGCTTGATCAGGGCCGAGTACGGCGGATCGAACAGCCCCATCCCGTTCACGCGCGCCTGCCGCATCACCGGCATCGCCTTGCTGAAGGTCAGGAAGCCCTGATGGCCGTGGTAGTGGCCCATGCCGGACGCACCCACGCCGCCGATCGGCAGCTCGTGCTGGCCGAACTGGATCAGCGTGTCGTTGACGCAGACGCTGCCGGCGACGACGGTGTCGAGCGTGCGCTCGAGGCGCTCGCGGTCGCGGTCGAAGGGGTAGAACGCGAGCGGGCGGTCGCGGCCGAGGATGTAGGCGATCGCCTCGTCATGCGTGCGGTAGCCCTTCACCGGCAGCAGCGGGCCGAAGATCTCCTCCTGCATCACGCGCGCGTCGTCGGGCGGGTCGATCAGCACGGTCGGCGGGACGATTTCACCGGGGGCGGTTTCGCCGGGTGCGGCCTTGCCGTCGTCCGGCGCGTGCTGCCGCACGGCCACGCCGCGCTGTTTCGCATCGTCCAGCCAGTCGCGCAGCCGCTGCGACTGCTTCGGATTGATCACGCAAGTCACGTCGGCATTGCTGCTGA
>DMHI01000210.1 GCA_003449515.1 Lysobacteraceae bacterium
CGTCTGCGATGAGATCGACAAGATGTCGATGGCCTTCCGCGGTGACCCGTCGTCGGCGCTGCTGGAGGTGCTCGACCCGGAGCAGAACCACAGCTTCAACGACCACTACCTCGAGGTCGATCTCGATCTCTCCGAGGTGATGTTCGTCGCCACCTCGAACTCGCTGAACATCCCCGGCCCGCTGCTCGACCGCATGGAGATCATCCGCATCCCCGGCTACACCGAGGAGGAGAAGCTCAACATCGCGACGCGCTACCTGCTGCCGAAGCAGCTCAAGGCCAATGGCCTGAAAGACGACGAGTTGCGCATCGCCGCCGACGCATTGCGCGATGTCGTGCGCTACTACACGCGCGAATCCGGCGTGCGCAGCCTCGAGCGCGAGGTGGCGAAGATCTGCCGCAAGGTGGTCAAGGAGATCGCGCTCGCCGGTCCGGCACCGGTGTCGAAGAGCAGCGGCAAGCCCGCCGCGCGCAAAGCCATGCAGGTCAATGCGAAGAACCTCGACAAGTACCTCGGCGTGCGCAAATACGACTTCGGTCGCGCCGAAGCGCAGAACGAAGTCGGCCTCGTCACCGGGCTGGCGTGGACGGAAGTCGGTGGCGACCTGCTGCAGGTCGAGGCCAGCCTGTCGCCGGGCAAGGGCCAGCTCGTGCTCACCGGCCAGCTCGGCGAGGTGATGCAGGAGTCGGTCAAGGCCGCGTACACCGTGGTGCGGACCCGCAGCGTCGCGCTGGGCATCGACCCGGAGTTCCACCAGAAGCACGACACCCACGTGCACGTGCCCGAGGGTGCGACGCCGAAGGATGGCCCGAGCGCCGGTATCGGCATGGTCACCGCGCTGGTGTCGGCACTGACCAGGGTGCCGGTGCGTGCCGATGTGGCGATGACCGGCGAGATCACGCTGCGCGGGCGCGTGCTGCCGATCGGTGGCCTGAAGGAGAAACTGCTCGCGGCGCTGCGCGGTGGCATCCGCACCGTGCTGATCCCCGACGAGAACCGCAAGGATCTGGTCGATCTTCCGAAGTCGGTGCGCGAAGGCCTCGAGATCATCCCGGTGAAATGGATCGACGAGGTGCTCGACGTGGCGCTCGAGCGGCCGTTGCGCCCTGCTGATGCCGCGGTGGAATCGCCCGCGGCACTCGCCGCGCCGGCACTCACCAAGCCCAGGGGCAAGGGCAGGGGGCGCGGCACCGGAGCAGGTCGGGCGCACTGAGGCGGGAATGCGGATGCAAGCGCGCGATGGCAGCATCGCGCCAAGCCACGCCGCCTGCCTCGGCGTATCGCTGGAACCCGCGCCAATGCTGGCTTTCCGTGTTGCGAGGGTGAAATGCCGCTGGTATAACGGCACGCAGCCGTGGCCCCGAGCGCCGCAGGCTGCATGCGACCGGCCGCCGCGCCACGCGGCGCTCCGGCAAGAACACATCCGCGGGGAAGCCCGCCCAGGGAGTCGAGAATGAACAAGTCTGATTTTGTCAACGCTGTCGCGGATTCCGCCGAGCTGTCGAAGGCCGATGCGGGCCGTGCCGTTGACGCGATGGTCGAAACGATCAAGAAGGCGCTCAAGAAGGGCGACACGGTGACGCTGGTGGGCTTCGGCACCTTCACCGTCCGCAAGCGCGCCGCCCGCCAGGGCCGTAATCCGCAGACCGGCGCGACGATCAAGATCAAGGCGTCGAAGTCGCCCGCATTCAAGGCTGGCAAAGCGCTGAAGGATGCTGTAAACTGACGTTCTCGCTCACCAAGGGTGCTTAGCTCAGCGGTAGAGCGTCGCCCTTACAAGGCGAGGGTCGGGGGTTCGAAACCCTCAGCACCCACCAGGTTTACGGCGGAGTGGTAGTTCAGTCGGTTAGAATACTGGCCTGTCACGCCGGGGGTCGCGGGTTCGAGTCCCGTCCACTCCGCCAACTCCACTCAAAGGCGCCGCAAGGCGCCTTTGTCATTTGAGCAACCCGCGCTGGAGCCCGCGCCGCACATGCTGCAGAGAATCCGAGAGCACACGACCGGTTGGTTCGCCTGGGTGGTGATCGCGCTGATCATCTTCGCGATGGCGTTCTTCGGCATCGAGCATTACTTCCAGGCGCGCGTCGACACCTACGCCGCGAAAATCGAATCGGCTCCGTCATGGTGGCGCGATGCCCCATCCGAAGGGGCGACGGGCCGCCTGGCGCGCAGCTTCCTCTGGGAGACGCACGAGATCTCCGAGGACGATTTCCGCGAACGCTTCGACCGCTACCGCCAGCAGATGCGCGAGCAGGCCGGCGACCAGTACGACGTCGAACAGGTCGAGAGCATCGAGACCAAGCGGCTCGTGCTCGACGCGATGATCGACGAGGAAATCCTGAAGCTCGCGGCTGCCCGCGACGGTATCGCCATCGATGCCAGCCAGGTCCGCGATGCCATCCTCGAGGTCGAAGGCATCACCCAGGACGGCGAGTTCATCGGCGAGGACGCCTACCTCATCTGGCTGCAGTCGCGCGGGCTGACCGCGGCCGGCTTCGAGGCGCAGGTGGCGGAGCAGTTGAAGGTCTCGAAGCTCCCGCAGGCGATCGGCGCCAGCGGAATGGTGGGCGCCAGCGAGCTGGAAGCCCTGCTGGCGCTGCAAGCCGAGACCCGCGATCTGCGTTACGTGGAGATTCCGCTGCCGGCGCCCGATGATGCGGCGATCGACGATGCCGCGCTTGCGGCATGGCACGAGGCGAACGCGGCGCGCTACAGCACCGAGGAAACGGTGACGGTGTCGTACGTGGAGCTGGATGCGGCCACGCTGGCGGTGGCCACCGCCCCGACCGAAGACGAACTGCGCCAGCGTTACGAGAGCCAGCGGACGCGCTTCGGCACCGAAGAGCAGCGGACCATCGCGCACATCCTCGTCGAAGTCGCCCCCGGTGCCGATGAGGCGACGGTGAACGCCGCCCGCGCCGAAGCCGGAGAGATCGCCGCATTGGCGCGTGCCGAGGGTGCCGATTTCGCCGCGCTCGCCACGCAGCGCAGCGACGACATCGGGACGCGCGATCAGGGCGGCGACCTCGGGATCATCACCCGAGGCGTGTTCCCGGCGGATTTCGAATCCGCCGCGTTCGCGCTCCCGGCCGGTGGTGTCAGCGATCCGGTGCGCACCGATGGTGGTTGGCATGTGCTCAAGGTGACGGATCTCGTCGAGGCCAGCGTGCTGCCCTTCGAGGCGGTTCGGGCGCAGCTCGAAGCGGAGTTCGGCGACAGCGAGCGCGAGCGTCTGTTCAACGAGCGCAGCGGTGCGCTGGTCGACGCGATCCTGCGCGAACCCAACTCGATCACCGCCGTGGCCGCCGATCTCGGCCTCGAGGTGCGCAGCGCCGGGCCGTTCACCCGGGCGACCGGCGAGGGTGTCGCGGCGGTGGAGGCGGTTCGCGAGGTCGCGTTCTCGCGGACGCAAAAAGACGACCGCGTGGTGAGCGATCCGGTCGAAGTGGGATCGAATCGTCTGCTGGTGTTGCAGGTCAGCGCGCATTCGCCGGCGGCACTGCGCCCCTTGGCCGAGGTGCGTGAGCAGGTGTTTGCCGATCTGGCCGCCGACCGCCTGGCCAAGGCCGCACGCGAACGCGCCGATGCGCTGCTGGCGCGTGCACGCGGCGGCGAGTCCCTCGAAGCGATCGCGACCGGGCTCGGTGCGGTGCCGCAGGAGAGCCTGCGGGTATCGCGCCAGGCGGGCTTGCCCGACCCGGCGATCGTGGCCGAGGCCTTCCGCCTCGAGGCCCTGGTGGCCGGTCAGGCCGCCGATGTCGGACTGGCCTCGCTCGGCAACGGTCGTTACGCGCTGGTGGTGGCGACCCGGATCACCGCGGGCGATCTGTCGACGCTGACGCCCGCCGTGCGCGCGCAGTTGCAGGCACAGCTCGCGCAGCTCCGCGGCAGCGCCGAGCGCGACGCCTTCGTGCGCGCGCTGCGCAGCCAGTTCGAGATCACGGTGGCCGAGCAGCGCCTGTGATCGGCGGCACGACGCGGGCATCGGCTCGCGTCGTGCGCCACTTCGGCGGGCTCAGGCCGGGTCGTCGAGCCCGGCCATGCCGAGGATGCTGTAGCCGCCGTCGACGTAGGTGACTTCGCCGGTGATGCCGGCGGCGAGATCCGAACACAGGAAGGCCGCAGCGTTGCCGACGTCCTCGATGGTGACGTTGCGGCGGATCGGTGCGACCTCCTCGACGTGCTTGAGCATCTTGCGCAGGTTGCCCACACCCGACGCGGCGAGCGTCTTGATCGGACCGGCGGAGATGCAGTTGACGCGGATGCCCTCCGGGCCGAGGTTGAGTGCGAGATAGCGCACGCTGGCTTCGAGCGCGGCCTTGGCCACGCCCATCACGTTGTAGCTGGGCAGCGCGCGCTCGGCGCCGAGGTAGCTCAGCGTCAGGATCGCCGACTGCCGACCCTTCATCATCGGGCGCGCGGCCTGCGCGAGTGCCGACAGCGAGTAGGCCGAGATGTCGTGGGCGATGCGGAAGTTCTCGCGCGTCAGGTGGTCGAGGTAGCCGCCGTCGAGCGCCTCGCGCGGTGCGAAACCGATCGAGTGCACGAGGATGTCGAAGCCGTCCCAGTGCGTGCCGAGCTCGGCCATGCAGGCGGCGATCTGCGCGTCATCGGCGACATCGAGCGGGATGACGATGCGGCTGCCGTACTCCGCTGCGGCCTCCTCGACGCGCGACTTCAGCTTCTCGTTCTGGTAGGTGAGCGCCAGCTCGGCGCCCTCTCGCCGCATCGCCTCGGCGATGCCGTTGGCGATCGAACGCTGGCTGGCGATGCCGGTGATGAGGGCGCGCTTGCCTGCAAGGAATCCCATGAAACCTCCGTCGGGTGATGCAGCGTGCCTGCGACGCCGCGAACCGACAGTGTGACGAGCGCGCACCGATGCGCCAACTGTACGCCCGGGTCTGGAGGTGCTGCGCGCTCAGTCGGGAATGGTGAGGCGTTTGCCGACGCGCAGCGGTCGATCGGCTCGCAGGCCGTTCGCCGCCGCCAGGGCGGCCACCGTGGTGCCGTAGCGACGGGCGATCTGCCACAGCGTATCGCCGCTGCGCACCCGATGGCGTCGGGGTGACGGATCGGCCGCGCTGGCGGCGGCGGCCGTGATGCCGTCGGCGGCGCGCGCGCCGTCCGTGCGGGGATGCAGCAGAACCCGCGGGGCGCGCCCCGGCATCGGCAGCCCGGCCCGGTAAGCCGGATTCAGCGCACGCAGCGCGCTCGCATCGATCGCCCAGGCACGGGCGACGGCGTCGAGCGAGCGGGCGGCAGGCGGTGCCTCGGTGGCGTCGAGGGGGACGAAGGGTGCCACCGGGAGCGTCAGGCCGTGCCGCTCCGGCTGGGCGACGAGGCAGGCCAGTGCGTGCAGTTTGGCCACGTAGGCGTAGGTGATCGGCGACAGGCCAGCGGGAAGCCGCCGTTCGCCCGAGACCCGGCGATCGCCGCTGCGCGCGAAGGCCCGCCGCAGGCGTCCTTCGCCGGCGTTGTAGGCCATCGCGGTGGCGCGCCAGTCGCCGAACTCGGCGTGGAGCACCGCGAGGTAGTCCAGCGCCGCGCGCGTCGAGGCCACCGGCGAGAGCCGGCCGTCATAGCCGTTGCGCACCAGCACACCGTGGTGGCGTGCGGTGCTGCCGATCATCTGCCACAGGCCGGTGGGTCCGCCGGGGCCGCGGGCCTCGGGCCGGTAGCCGCTTTCGACGATCGGAATCAGCGCGAACTCCATCGGTAGCCCGCGCGCCTCCACCTCCTCCACCACCCAGGCCATCAAGGGCAGGGCCGCGTGGAGCTGGCGTTCGAAGGCGTGGGGACTGCCGGCGTAGCGGCGACGCCATTGCCGGCTGTGCTCGCCGCGGATGCAGACCGGCGGCGACAAGCCGGCGGCGAGCCGCCGGAACAGCGTGGCGCCATCGGCGATACGGTCGTTCTTCGTCGCGGTCGCGGTCGCGGTCGATGTTTCCGCGGCGGGGCTGGCCGCGCTGGCGGGCGCATCCCATCCGCCACCGGCGGGCGCGGTGGGCGCGGTGGGCGCGACCGCAGGGGGGGGCGGTTCGGCCGCATCGACGCTCGG
>DMHI01000168.1 GCA_003449515.1 Lysobacteraceae bacterium
CTAGCGCCTAACGCTGGAGCTAAGCGGCAGCATCCATCGCGAAGCTATTGATCTGTCCGCTTGAGCGAGTTGTTAGGGGCAAGCTTGCCAGAAAGCTCCCGAGACAGCCGCGCAAACAGACGGATAACAGGAATGCATGCCAGAGGCAGGGCGAGCAGCACGAATGTGACGTCCTCGACATAGCGCTTGGCAAGCACAAGCGCAACGAGAAAGGCGGTCGACCAAAGCACGACGCCGCAAGCTGGTCGCCAGGCGGAAAGGAGTGCCCTGCCGTACTCGGGGAATGCGGTGAAAATCGCCGCACCAAGAGCGAAGCCTGCAGCTGCGACGAGCGCAACTTGGAGCTCGCCGTCAATCACCATCGCTGCTCCGAGTGGCAATGCCATGAGCCACCAAGCGAGCCCTAGATGCCATCGCGGCATTGCCACGTTGCTTGCCCCCTAACGCTGGAGCTAAGCGGCCACATCAATCGCGAAGCGATTGATTGGTCCGCTTGAGCGAACTGTTAGGCGCACTTTTGACTCTCTGCAGGCGATCACTGCATACAAAGTCATCTGCTCTCGAAGCCATGCTCATTCATGATCCCCTCAAGGAACGCTCTGCTGTCATTGTTCCAGAGGCGGCCGCCGCCATCAGGTCCGTCGACGTAGTAGATGCATTGATCTCGCTCTGACTCGATGCCACCGGTTGCCTCCCAGCTCATGATCATCTTGAAGCAGCCGAGGCGCGCTCGCGAGCGGCCATCTTCTATCCAGCCGAGGGCCCTGGGGTTCACGGTGCCCTCGATGAAATACGTCACGGTGTACTTGCGAACCTTGAGCCCCGAATTGCTTGATTCAAGCAGCCTAACGAGCTGTCCTTTGTCTGCTTCACTGCTGCCACATCCAGAAAGGAAGGCGGCGACGGCAAGAATGGTCACAGCGAAAGCTCTCTTCATCGGAATCTCCATGTTCTACAGAACGAAAGACAAAAGTCCGGTCTTCAAGTGAGCGACGGGCTCAGGGGAAGACTACTCGCAAGTAGGTTTTTCAAACCACTACTATCAACAATTGTGAAAGCGCCGCCGTCAGCTTCATACAGTTGTGTCCTTCTGGAGATGCTGCGTCGAACATTCTTAGGCCCCCAGTTGGGATTTGCTCGATGCGAAGCTTCGCTGTAAAGGGCGACAACAAAAGGGAATGAATACCGCAGAATTCTTTGCAAGTCGTGAGATCGTGCCTTGTGCTCAGCAAGGCGACTGCGTGGCACATTGCACCCCTCAATCTCAAAAGCTGCCGAAATTCGCCAGTCACGCAAAGGTTCGCCGAGCTCATGGTCACGCCAGGGCTCTAGCCAAACCAAGTCGAGCTTTTTGTTCGAAACGCCAGAGCCTGTGCGAACGGCGAACTCTGGAACCACATGGAAGCCACGCGATACACCTTGATAAATCAGGCTTGAGTAGATCCGCTCAATAGTCGCCATGGCTGGGCATGGTGAAGTCGAAATCGAGCTGCAAGACCGAAAGCAGACTCGCATGCTTACTTGGGACCAATTCTAGGAATTCAAGAACGCAGCCGGGCATCAAAAGACCTATCCGTGCGAGCTTCTGTGCGTTTATTGCGAAGCCTTCAAAGCAACTAGTGAGCCAAGCAGTTTCGCGTTCATGGCGGGAATGACGACGAATGGAATCAGAAACAGTACGGCCTTCATGTCGCCACCAACCATGGTAGCGATGGTGCCGACGAGAAAATTGAAGCCCATGAACGCATTGATGCATCTGGCTATGAAATGAGAGCGATCGATCGGATGGAGTTTTATTGATGCGATGGTTGCCGCGAACGGCAACAAAGCGAAGAATGCCATCCACAGCGCAACATCTTGCCCTTCAGCGTGCCAGTAGACGAGCACCGAAAGTAGCAAGGCGAACGTGGCCACGTTAAACCACAGAAGATGTTTGGGCTGCATGGTGCCTCCGATTACTCGAGCGCCTAACTACTTGTGTGCCCCACGAGGGGGTGTAGCAGAAGCCTGACCGGCCGGACGGCAGCGGTCAACTGTCGAAATCCTACCCCGGATCAACACGATATCCGACAGGCGCGCACGTTGCCCGCAGCCATGATGCCTCGGTCAGAGGTGGGATCTGCGACGGGAAGACCGGGATGAAAAAATCGTCTGGCGGGACGGGGTTGCTAAAAGACCCTCGTGAGTTGGCGCATGGAGCGGCATCACCGAAGGAGGTGATCGATGCGGTTCGCCTCATGTTGCGGCTGAAGCACTACAGCATCCGTACCGAGCACGCATATCTCGGGTGGATTCGCCGCTATATGGCCGAGAACGGACGGCGGCACCCTAAAGAAATGGACGGGCGGGCGATGGGGGCGTTCCTCACACGCTTGGCGGTCGAGGGGCGGGTATCGGCAAGCACCCAGTCGCAGGCGCTTTCGGCGCTGCTGTTCCTTTACCGCGAGCTCCTCGGCGTGTCGCCCGACTGGCTGGACGATGTGGTGCGCGCGAAGCGCAGCATCCGCGTGCCGGTTGTGCTCTCGCGCGGCGAGGCAGTGCGCCTGCTCTCGCGGATGCAGGGTCGCGAGTGGCTGATGGCCTCGCTGCTGTACGGCTCGGGCCTGCGCCTGATGGAAGTGATCCGCCTGCGGGTGAAGGACGTCGACTTCGAACGCTGGGAGATCACGGTGCGCTCGGGCAAGGGCAACAAGGACCGCCACACGATGCTGCCGTCGAAGCTTGCCGAGCCCTTGCGACGGCAGATGGAGGATGCGCGCGTTGATCACGCGCGCGATCTCGAAGCCGGCTTCGGCGCGGTGTGGCTGCCCAACGCCCTGGCGCGGAAATACCCGAACGCCGCCGAGGACTGGGTGTGGCAGTACGTGTTCCCGGCCTCACGACGCTCGAAGGACCCACGCACCGGCATCGAGCGACGGCACCACATCGACGAGAAGGTGCTGCAGGCCGCGGTGAAACGCGCTCGCACCGAGGCGGGCATTCCGAAGCCGGTGACCTGCCACACGCTGCGCCACAGTTTCGCGACCCACCTGCTGGAATCCGGTGCCGACATCCGCACGGTGCAGGAGCTGCTCGGCCATCGCGATGTCAAGACCACGCAGATCTACACCCACGTGTTGAACCGCGGCGCGGGCGGGGTGCTGAGCCCGCTGGACCGCTGATGCGCGCCGGCAGGGCTTGACCTCGGCGCATCGGTCCTCCGCCCGCGGCCGGGAGCGCCTCGCCGCCGCTGCCGCGGCGGCTCCCTTACAATGCGCACCCTATGCGCCTTTACCTGCAACAGCGCCCGACCGCCGGCGAAGCCCCGAAGTACGTGCAACTGACGCTCGAGCAGGACCTGTTCGGCGGCTGGTTCCTTGTCCGCGAGGCGGGCACCACCGGCGCCCGTCCAACGGTGAAGCGCGAACAGTACCTCGCCCGCGAACCCGCCGTCGCCGCCTTCGAATCCGCCCGCGATGCGCAGCTGAAACGCGGCTTCCAGATCATGTTCGCGCAAGGCGCCGACGCACCCCGATGACGACCCTGAAAAACGACATCTTCCTGCGCGCCCTGCGCCGCGAACCCGTCCCGCACACGCCCGTCTGGCTGATGCGCCAGGCCGGCCGCTACCTGCCGGAGTACCGCGCCACGCGCGCCAAGGCCGGCAGCTTCCTCGCGATGGCGAAGAACCCGGAGCTGGCCTGCGAGGTGACGCTGCAGCCGCTGGAGCGCTTCCCGCTCGACGCCGCCATCCTGTTCTCCGACATCCTGACCGTGCCGGACGCGATGGGCCTTGGCCTGTACTTCGCCGACGGCGAGGGCCCGAAGTTCGAGCGCACGGTGCGCTCGATGCGTGATGTCGAAGCCCTCGGCACGCCGGACATGGAGACCGAGCTGCGCTACGTGATGGACGCGGTGCGGGTGATCCGCCGCGAGCTCGCCGGCCGCGTGCCGCTGATCGGCTTCTCGGGCAGCCCGTGGACGCTGGCCTGCTACATGGTGGAAGGCGGCGGTTCCGACAACTTCTCGCGCATCAAGGCGATGGCGCTGAACGAGCCGGCCACCCTGCACGCGCTGCTGCGCAAGGTGACGGATGCTGTCATCGCCTACCTCGATGCACAACGCCTCGCCGGTGCGCAGGCGATGCAGGTGTTCGACACCTGGGGCGGCGTGATGGCGCCGCACCTGTACCGCGAGTTCTCCCTGCCCTACCTCGTGGAGATCGCGCAGCGCCTGCCGCGCGGCGAGGGCGACACGCACGCGCCGCTGATCCTGTTCGGCAAGGGCAATGGCCCCTATCTCGAAGAACTGGCGGCCTCGGGCGCGGAAGCGCTGGGCGTCGACTGGACGGTGTCGCTCGGCGACGCGCGCCGCCGCACCGGCGGCAAGGTCGCGCTGCAGGGCAACCTCGATCCGGTGACGCTGTATGCCACACCGGAAGGCATCGCTCGCGAAGCCGCGCGCGCGCTGGACGACTACGCGGCAGCGAATGGCGGCTCGCGCGATGGCCACGTGTTCAACCTCGGCCACGGCATGTCGCCCGACATGTCGCCGGCGCACGTCGCCGCGCTGGTCGAGGCCGTGCACGCCCACAGCCGGCGCTGACGCCTGCGGCGGCGAGCGGAGCGACGCGCCATGCTCGACCTCGAGACCTGGGAGCTGCTGAGCTACATCGTCACCGTGTTCGGCCTGCCCTTCGCGGTGCTGCTCTTCCTGCTCGAGCAGCGCAAGGAGCGCGACAACGAGGAGGAGGAGATCCACCAGCTGCTCTCCAGCTCGTACACCGATTTCCTGCGCCTCGTGCTGGAGAACGCCGACTTGGGTCTGATGTCGCGGGCGCCGGCCGCGCCACTCGACGCCGAGCAGCAGGAACGCCGGCTCGTACTGTTCGGCGTGCTGGTGTCGCTGTTCGAGCGGGCCTACGTGCTGGCGTACGAGGACGGGATGAACGCGCGGCAGAAGCGCCGCTGGGCGGCCTGGGAGGACTGGATGCGCGAATGGTGCCGGCGCGAGGAGTTCCGCGCGGCGCTCGCGCCCCTGTTGCAGGGCGAAGACCCCGACTTCGCGCGCTACATCGCCGGCGTGTCCGACGAGGAGGCCGCCAGGGCCGCCAGCGTTTCGGCCAACATCGCCCCCGACACCGGCTTGCGCAGGTAGCCGTCCATGCCGGCCGCGCGTGCGCGACGCTCGGACACGGCGTCGGCGCGGGCGGTGATCGCGAGCAGCGGCAGAACCCGGCCCTGCTGGCGGATCATGGTGGCCAGTTCGAAGCCGTCGACGGCGGGCAGGTCGAGATCGAGCAGGCCCACGTCGATGCGCTCGGTCTTCAGCAGGGTGAGCGCGATCAGTGCCTGGTTGGCGTGGTGCACGCGGTGGCCGAGCGCTTCGAGCAGACCGATGACCACCTCGGCCACGATGGGGTCGTCTTCAACCAGCAGCACGTTCAATGGCCGTCGCCGCGTGTTGCCCTGACCCGTTGGCGGGGCGCGATCATCGGCACCGGCGCTGGTCGCTTTCCGGCCCTCGTCGCCAGCCGCCTGCAGGCCATCGCCGGTCTCGGGCCGCAGCGGTAGACGCACGGTGAAACGGCTGCCGGCACCGCGCCGGCTTTCCAGTTCGAGATCGCCACCCATCGCGCGCGCCAGCTCGCGGCTGATGGCGAGGCCCAGCCCGGTGCCGCCATAGCGGAGCTGGGTGTCCGCGCCATCGGCCTGGGCGAAGCGGCGGAACAGGCGCTGCTGCTGCTCGGCATCGAGGCCGATGCCGGTGTCCTCGACGTCGATGCGCAGGCCGCCCTCGGGCAGCGGGGCAACGCCCAGTTCGACATGGCCGCGATCGGTGAACTTCACGGCGTTGCCGCCGAGGTTGAGCAGGATCTGCTTCAGCCGCGCCTGGTCGCCACGGACGCGCGGCGGCAGGCCGGGCGCGAGCGTGACGCGGAACTCCACCCCCTTGGCCTCGGCGGTTGGCCGCAGCATCTGCACGGCATCGGCCACGGCGTCGGACAGGTCGAAGCCCTCATCATGCAGCAGCAGGCGCCCAGACTCGATGCGCGCGAGGTCGAGGGTGTCGTTGACCAGGCGCAGCAGGTGCTGGCCGGCCCGCAGCACGGTTTCGGCGCGCTGGCGCTGGCCGGCGGTGAGCGGCTCCTTGAGCAGAAGCTCGGTCATGCCGAGCACGCCGGTGAGCGGGGTGCGCAGTTCGTGGCCAAGGTCGGCGAGGAAGGCGGTCTTGGCATCGGAGGCCTGCTGGGCGGCACGGCGGGCCTCGGCGACGCGCTGCGCCTCCACCCGCGCGCGCAGGCGCCGGCGCAGGGTGAGCACGACGACTGCGACGGCGATCGCGGCGGCGATCGCGTAGGCCGTCCACGCCCACCACGTCATCCACCACGGCGGCAGCACACGGAACTCGATGCGCTGCGGGGCCGACCAGCGACCATCGGCACCGGCAGCGATCACATCGAGGCGATGCATGCCCGGCGGCTGCCGCGGCAGCAGGCGCTCGCCGGCGGCACCCACCTCGACCCAGTCGGGGTCATAGCCTTCGAGGCGGAAGCGGTAGCGGTGCGCGGCCGGGTCGGCGAAGGCCATCAGACGGACCGCCACGCGCAGGTCGCGGTCGTCGGGCCGGAGCACGATCGGTGCGACAGGATCGAAGGTGACGAGGTCCTCGGCGCGGCGCACACTGACCGACTCGATCACCATCGGCGCCACCTGCGGGTCGGGGTCGATGGCCATCGGGTCGAACATCACCGCACCGCCCACCGAGCCGGCGATCACCGTGCCGCCGGCCAGCACCGCTGGCGGACGCAGGCCGAACTCGGCGGCCGGCAGGCCATCGCCGGGACCGAAGCGGCGCAGCGACCGGGTGGCGGGATCGAAGCGCACCAGCCCGCGCACGGTGAAGATCCACAGGCGGCCGGCAGCGTCGTGGACCAGCCCGGCGGCCTCGGCGGAGGGCAGGCCATCGTTGCCGGAATCGGCCTGGTCGACCAGCCGCCACCGGCCGTCGTCGCGGTGCCAAAGCTGCAGGATTCCCGGGCGGTAGACCCAGAGCTCGTTCGGGCCGGCGAAGGCAAAGGCCTGCACCGCCCCCCCGTCGGCGGCGATGACGGTGTCGAAGCCCTCGCCGTTCCAGCGCAGCAGCCCCTGCCGGTTGCCCACCCAGAGCGCGTCATCGGGGCCGCGGGTGATCGCATCGACCGCGGGCGCGGTCAGGCCGTGCCCGCTGTCAGGGGTGACGGCCAGCTCAACGCGCCCGCGGGCATCGCGGCGCTGCAGGCCGCCCCCGTAGGCGGCGATCCAGACATCGCCGTCGGGCATCGGCACGATGCCGTCGATCGCGCCGGGCGGCAGGGCATCGTCGCCGCTGGCGGTCCAGCTCGCCCAGCGGCCGTCGGTGTCGCGGCGGAGCAGGCGGCCGGCCGCCCCCACCCAGAGCGCGCCATCGGGGTGGAAGGCCAGCGCGTACAGACGCGCACCATCGAAGCGGGCTGCGGGTTCGATACCGGCCTCGATCCGGCCGCTGACGGGATCGAGGCGGTCGAGGTGGCCGTCCTCGCCGCCGAGCAGGACGCGCCCCTCGGCGTCCTGCGCGAAGGCCACGGCCTGCCGCATCGACACCGCCGCCCCCTCCGCACCGCGGCTGAAGGTAGCGAAGCTGCGCCAGTGGCCGGCCAGCCAGACCAGGCCGAACTCGGCATCGCCGAACCACAGCCCACCCTGGCGATCGACCAGCGCCTGCTGGTAATCCCCCTCGATGGCCGCCGGATGGTCGAAGCGGCGCAGGCCGTCGGCATCGGCGAAATACAGCCCGCGGCGGGTATGGATCCAGCGGCCACCGCGACCATCCGGGCGGACGCCGTGGACGCGCACGCCCGCCAACTCGACCGCCCACGGCGACAGCGCGAACTCGCCGTCGGGGCTGCGCCGCCAGAGCGCGCTGCGGGTGCTGATCCAGAGCGTGCCATCGGGCTCGGTGCCGAGCTGCATCACCACCTCGCCGTCGAGGCCGGGCACCGCGACCGGCTCCGGGCGACCGTCGATCACCCGGGCGAGCCCGCGCGCGGTGCCGATCCAGAGCATGCCGTTGGGCGCGGTGGCCAGCGCGATCACGTCCTCGCTGGCCCCGCCGCCGCCCACCGGCACCTCGGCGAAATGACGGATCGCGCCAGTGGCATCGCGCCGGAACAGGCCGCCACCGAAGGCGCCGAACCACATCGCGCCATCGTCGGTATGCGCCATCGCCCACACCTGTGCCGCCGCCAGTGCACCTTCCGCCGCGTCGAGCACCTGCACCGCCTGGCGCTGCGCGCCGATGTGGCCCACGCCACCGCTGGAGAACGCCAGCCAGACTTGGTCCCGGGGGTCGACGTGCAGGGTGTTGACGAGGTTGGAGGGCATGCCGCCGACGATGCCGGGGTTGTGCCGCCACACGCGCATGCCGATGCCATCGAAGCGGGCTACGCCGTCGTCGGTGGCGATCCACAGGTAGCCGGCGCGGTCCTGCGCGAGCCCGTTGATCCGGCTCGAAGGCAGCCCCTGCTCGATGCCCAAGCGGCGGAACTGCGGCGTTTCCGGCACCGGCGTGGTGATCGCTGCGGCAGCCGGCATCGCCGGGACCCCCGTCAGCAGCAGGCCCAGCGCGGTCAGTACGAGCAGCGCAGCCAGTCGCGCGGAACGAGCAACCGCGGGCGCGGGGCGGCGGGCGATCGACGGAGCGTGGAGTGGTGCGGGCATGCGGCAACATCCTTGGTGCGGCGGGCGTGGGGCTCGCCATGCTCGCAACGGTGCGTTGCCGCTGCAAGCCGCGGCCTTCGCGGCGGGCGTGACTAGAATGCGGCGTCTGAGGCTTGCCTCCCGCCCTACCGCGAACCCTCCGGGCCCGACCATGCCGATCCGCAACACCACCGAGCGCTGGGGCCATCTCAGCATCGCCCTGCACTGGATCACCGTGCTGCTGGTGCTGGGCCTCGTGGTGGTCGGCTTCGTGATGCAGGAACTGCCGAACACGCCGTTCAAGCGCGATGTCTACGCCCTGCACAAGAGCTTCGGGCTCGCTGTGCTCGGCCTCACCGCATTGCGCCTGCTGTGGCGAACGCTGCAACCCACGCCGGGCCTGCCGGGCACGATGCCGCGCTGGCAGCGTTGGGCCGCCCACACCGGCCATGCCGGGCTGTACGCGCTGCTGATCGCGATCCCGGCCAGCGGCTTCGCCTACAACTGGGCGTCGAACTTCAGCACGCCGTTCTTCGGCGTCACGCTGCTCGAGCGCGCCGGTTCGATCGACCGCGAACTGCGCGTGCTGGCCGGCGAGGTGCACGAGTGGGGGGTGTACGCCCTGCTCGCCCTGCTGGCGGCGCACGCCGGTGCCGCCTTCTACCACCACTACCAGCTCAAGGACCGCGTGCTCGCGCGGATGGCGCCGTGGATCAAGCCGCCGCCTTGATCATGCGGCGGTCGCGCCGCCTGTTCTCCACTCCGCCCCACACCGTGTTCTGCCGGGAATGCCCATGCGTCTGCTGATCTGCGCCGTGCTCGCCGCCTCCATCTTCGTTCCGGCGTCCGCCACGCCCTCCCCAACCACCGCGCCAACCACGGCATCGGCCGCAACGGCACTCACCCACGCGCCGGGATCGACGCTCGGCTTCGCTTCGAGTTACGACGGTGAGGCCTTCGAGGGACGTTTCGCGCGCTTCACCACCCGCATCGCCTTCGATCCCGTCAGCGCGACCGGCCGCTTCGATGTCGGCATCGACCTCGCCTCGGCCAACACCGAAAACGACGAGCGCGACGAAGTGCTGCTGGGCGAGGACTTCTTCAACGTGCTGGCGGTGCCTCAGGCGCGCTATGTGGCCGAGCGGTTCCGCCGACTGCCCGATGGCCGCTTCGTCGCCGAGGGCACGCTGAGCCTGCGCGGCATCAGCAGCCCCGTGCCGTTGACGTTCCGCTGGACGCCGGGCGCTGCGCCGGTGCTCGACGGCAGCGCCTCGGTGCCGCGACTGACCTTCAATGTCGGCACCGGCGACTGGGACGACACCGAGGCCCTGCCTGACGCGGTGATGGTGACGACCCGGCTTGTGCTGCGGCCGGAGTGAGGCGCTCAGCCGCGCGCGGCGAACGCGGCCACCGCGGCGGCGTCGAAGGGCCAGCCCAGCTCGGCGCCGCTGTCCTCGTCGCGCAACACCGGCACGCGCGCGCCGTAGCGGGCCTCCAGCGTGGCGTCGCCGTCGATCCACACGCTGTCGAACTCCGGCGCACCGGCCATCGCCAGTACGTCGAGTGCGGCATCGCACAACTGGCAGTCGTCGCGCTGGTACAGGGCGAGTTTCATGGCCGGTAGACTATGGCGCTCACCTGAACCCGCGCCGTCCGCACGCCCATGGCCGTCAGCCTGTTCGACATCTTCAAGATCGGCATCGGGCCGTCCTCCTCGCACACCGTGGGGCCGATGCGCGCCGCGGCGCGTTTTCTCGAGCGCTGGCTGCAAGAGCCGGGCCAGCTCGGCCGGGTGGCCCGCGTGCGCGCGGAGCTCTACGGCTCGCTGGCGCTGACCGGCCGCGGCCACGGTACCGACAAGGCGGTGCTGATGGGCTTCGAGGGCCACTGGCCCGACCGGATCGACCCCGATGTGATCCCGGGCAGCCTCGAACGCATCCGCGGCGAAAAGCGCATCCGCCTGATGGGAGCGCACGGGATCGCCTTCGACGAGAAGCGCGATCTGGTGTTCAACAAGCGCGAGAAGCTGCCGTTCCACACCAATGGCATGCGCTTCACCGCGTTCGATGCCGATGGCGAGGTGATCGCCACCCGCGATTACTACTCGGTGGGCGGCGGCTTCGTCGTCAACCAGGACGAGGCGGCGGAAGACCGCATCGTCGCCGACACCACCGAGCTGCCGCACCCGTTCCACAGCGGCGACGAGCTGCTGGCGCGCTGCCGCGAGAGCGGGCTGTCGATCGCGCAGCTGATGTTCTCGAACGAGACGGTGTGGCGCAGCGAGGCCGAGATCCGCGCCGGCCTCGACCGGATCTGGGAGGCCATGCGCCGCTGTGTGGCGCGCGGCGTGCGCGAGGAAGGCGTTCTGCCCGGCGGCCTGAAGGTGGGGCGGCGCGCGCCGACGATGGCGCGCGAGCTGC
>DMHI01000171.1 GCA_003449515.1 Lysobacteraceae bacterium
GCCTACCTGCGCGCGCTCGAGGAACTGGCCGGCTGCCCGCTGTCGATCGTCTCCACCGGCCCCGGCCGCGAATCGACCATCGTGCTGCGCGATCCGTTCGCCTGAGCGGCGGACGGCGTCCGGGCGTGGCGCCCGATGTGCCCTCCGCCGGGGTCTGCCATGATCGGCGCGCACGTCTGGCGGGGAGCGGCGGCATGGTGGATTCGCTACGGGGAGCCCATGCGACGGCGGCGTCGACCGCTGCCTCGCGGGGGTGTCGGCCGTTCTGGCGCGTGGCGATGCCCCTGCTCGCTGCACTGCTGCCCATCGGCTCCGCCGTCGCCTCCGCTCGTGGCCAGACGCCCACCCCGCCGGCATTCCAGACCATCGCCGATGCGCGTGCTGTTCCGAACGGCATCATCACCGCCCTTGCGGAGGATGCTGACGGCCTGATCTGGGTCGGCTCGACCAATGGCCTCCTGCGCTTCGACGGCAAGCGTGTGCTCCATGAGGCCGATCGTTCGCCGGGCTTGCCAAGGGCCTTCGTTCAGAGTTTGCACGTGTCGGCGGACGGCCGCCTGTGGGTGGGCTTGCAGGGCTACGGCGTGTGGTGGCGCGACCCGACAACCGGGGTCTTCGCGCATCTGCCGCATCCTGATCGCCGATCGGCGAATGCGGAAAGCGGGCTCGCTCCGGTCGCCATCACCTCGGATGGCGAGGGCGGCGTCTGGATCGCCGATGCACGCGAGGGTGCCCGGCGGATCGATGCCGACGGGCGTTGGGCGGCTGGCGGGAGCGTGCTGCCCGGCAAAGCCTTGCGCCGTGCGCTTGTGGATCGGCAGGGCACGCTCTGGCTCGGTGATCGCGAGGGCCTGTGGCGCCTCGAGGCGGGCGCATCGAGCGCCGAGCCGGTCCCGGACCTGGCCGGTCGCGACGTTTACGCGTTGTTCGAGGCCCGCGATGGGCGGCTGTGGGTGGGCACGCAGGCGCACGGCGCGTCGGTGCTCGAGCGCGACGGTGCCGTGCGGCACCTGCCCCTGGGAATGCACGGCGATGGCGTTGGCCACCCCTGGGTGGGCGGATTCGCGGAATGGGGCGAAGGCCGGCTCTGGCTGTCGACGTTTGGCGGCGGCATCGAGGTGCGGGACGCCGGAAGTGGTGCCCTGATCGAACGCCTGCGGCATACGCCGGGCCGGATGGGCGGTCTCGCGGTTGACCGCGTGCAGGCGATCGCCGTCGATCGTGCCGACCAGCTCTGGATCGCGACCTGGGGCGGTGGCCTGCAGCGCCTGCCACACGGCTTGCAGACGTTGCGATACCTGCCTGCCGGCCCCGGAGGCCTGCGGCATCCGACCATCAACGCCTCCGCGCCCCTGCCTGACGGACGCCTGTGGCTTGCCGTGGGCGATCTCGGCATCGACGAGGTGGATACCCGCACGCTGTCGGTGCTGCGCCAGTTCAGGGTTGGCGACTCGCTGGCCGACGGCACGGTGCGCAGCCTGGTGCGGACGCAGGACGGGCAGTTCTGGGCCGCCATGCAGGAAGGTGGATTGTGGCGAGCGGCGGACGACGCCGGCCACTTCGCCGCCGTCGCCAATGACTGGCCCGAGCGCCGGGTCCGTGTGCTGGCGCCGGCGCGTGATGGTGGCGTGTGGGTAGGCCTTGAGCGCGGCATGCGGCACGTCGGCAGGGCAGGCGATGCCGGCCCCGCGATTGCGCGAGCGGACGGAACCCCCTTCGATGAACTGGTCTGGAGCCTGCTGGAAGACGATGCGGGTCGCCTGTGGGTGGGCACACCGCTGGGGCTCTGGTGGCAGCCGCCATCGGGGGGCGGACTCCGCCCGGCACGCCCGCCGGTTGCCGAGGCCACGCCGCCGTCCCGCGAGGGCGCGACGTCTGGCGTGCTGCGTCTCGAGCAGGGTCGGGATGGTGCGCTGTGGATGTTGGCCCGCGACGGGCTGTACCGCCTGCAGCCCTCGGCGGACGCTGTCGGCGTCGAGCGCCAGATCGGGGCGGCCGCCGTGGCGCAGGGATTGGGCGATCAGCTGGTGGTGGATCGGGACGGGGTGGTCTGGACGGGACGCCTGCGCTTCGATCCGCGCTCGCAGCGTTGGCAGACGCTTGGCCCGGCGGATGGCCTCGATGTCGCCAACCAGGTCTGGAGCGCCAGTCGCGCGATGGCGGATGGGCAGATCGTGTTCGGCACGAGCACCGGCCTGGTGCTGCTCGACCCATCGCGTTTCCGTCCCTGGGCCTTCACGCCGCGGGTGGTGCTTGACGCGGTCGAGGCCGACGGCGTGGCCTTGCCGCGTGAGTCGCGGGGCTGGCGTGTTCCGGCCGGTACGCGTCGACTCGCCATCGGGTTCAGCGGCCTCGACTACTCCGACCCCGCCGCGGTGCGCTACCGCTATCGCCTCGAAGGACACGACGACCGTTGGAACGCCACCGATGCCAGCCAGCCCACGGCTGCGTTCGGCCGCTTGTGGCCGGGCGAGTACCTGCTGGTGGTGGAAGCCACCAATCGCGTGGGCGACTGGAGTCCGCATGCTCTCGTGCTGCCACTGACGGTCGAGGCGATGTTCTGGCAGACGCCCGCCTTCCTGTTCGTCACCCTGCTGCTGGTGCTGCTGCTGGTCGCCGGGCTGGTGCACTGGCGCGAGAGTCTCGCGGCAAAAGGCGCACTCCGCCTGCAGGCGCTCGTCGACCTGCGCACCGCCGAACTGGTTCAGGCCCGCGACAATGCCGAGCAGGCCCTGCAGGACCTGCAAGGCGCGCAGGGCAGGCTTGTCGAGGCGCAGAAGATGGCGTCGCTCGGCCAGATGGTGGCGGGCGTGGCGCACGAACTCAACACGCCGCTCGGCAACGCGCTGGTGGTCAGTTCGACGCTGCACGAGCACGCGCAGGGCCTCGCCCGGGCCGTCGAGGAAGGCCGGCTGAAGCGCAGCGATCTCGACGACTTCCTGCGCACCCTCGGCGAGGGCAGCGAGCTCGTGGTTCGCAGCATCGGCCGTGCGCACGAGCTGGTATCGAGCTTCAAGCAGGTCGCGGTGGATCGATCGAGCAGCAAGCGCCGCCGCTTCGATCTCGCCGCCGTGGTGCAGGAGGCGCTGGCGATGGAAGGGCCGACGTTGCGGCATTCGCGCGTCCGCGTGGAGGTGCGTGTGCCCGAGGGCATCACGATGGACAGCTACCCCGGCGCCATCAGCCAGATCGTCGGCAACATGGTGAGCAACGCGGTGATGCACGCCTTCGACGGAGACGCCGTGGGCACCCTGCGCATCGAGGCGACGCGGCATGGCGATGAGCGCGATGGAGACGTGGTGCTGTCCTTCGCCGACGACGGTCGTGGCATGGACGAGGTGGTGCGGCGCAAGGCCTTCGAGCCGTTCTTCACGACCCGGATGGGGCGGGGTGGCACCGGCCTCGGCCTCAACATCGTCTACAACCTGGTCGTCCAGTTGCTCGCGGGCAGCATCAGTGTCGAAAGTCGCCCGGGCTTCGGGACGCTGTTCGAGTTGCGCCTGCCGCTTGTCGCGCCGCCATCGACGCCTGACGCCGATCGGTGAGCGGTGCCGGATCGCGGCAAGGTTGCGTCGCGCGGTCGTATGCGCTGGTCAGGCGCTCGCTTCAGGCGCGCTCGTTGAACAGGCTGCCGATCGCGTCCTCGCGGGCGCGGAAGGCGGCCGCGCTGGCTTCGAAATCGCGCTGCGCCACGCGCGCATCAAGCGCATCCCTGATCGCGGCCTGGTCGGTGTCGTTGGCTTCCGTCGTGCGCACGGTACGCGCCTGCACGCCGCCGTTCGACGCTTCCACCTGTTCGACGCGCAGCCGCACGGCATCCTCGGTCTGGCGGTTGGCGGTATTGCTGGCGGCAACGTCGACGCGCTGGAGCGCAACGGCCATGCCTGACTGCGGAATGCGGGAGGAGAGGCCGTTGATCATGGCGGTGCCCTCGGGGGATGGGGAAAGCTTACGTCCGACGGCGCCATAAACCGTGACGGCGCACCACAATCCGCTGCGATGATCTCAGCGCCAGCGCGACTTCGGCTCGTTGACGGCGCTTGGGCCGATGGGGCGCAGGCGATCGCGCAGCCAGGCGGCGAAGTCGGGCTCGGTGAGGCGGCCCTCGGCAAGACCGATCATGGCGACGTACTTCTCCTCGTCGGAAGCGATGAGATCCTGTCCGTTGAGGCGCAGGAAGGTTCGATAGGCGACGTGCGCGGTTCGCTTGTTGCCGTCGAGGAAGGCATGGTTGCGCGCCAGCCCGTAGGCGAGGCTGGCGGCAAGTTCCGCGAGATCCGGCGGCGGGTCGCCATAGGCCTCGCGCTGCTGCGGTCGCGCCAGTGCTGAATCGAGCAGCGCCTCGTCGCGGATGCCGGTGATGCCGCCGTGCTCGGCGAGTTGCCTCACGTGCAGCGCAAGCACCAGCGCCTTGTTGATCCAGACGATCATGGCTACTGCGCCAGCTTGTGCAGCACGGCGCGATCCTCGCGCATCACCTGCTCGGCCACCTCCATCTGCGTGGCGAGCTCAGGGTCGTAGGGTGTCAGCAGCACGCCGTCCGGCGTTTCCACGGCGAACAGTTCGTCGCCCTTGCCGAGACGCAGGCGGGCGAGCAGGTCCTTGGGCAGCAGAACGCCGGCCGAATTGCCGACGGCAGTGATTTTCAGGCGCATGGCGGACTCCGCAGGCGGGTTATAACGAACGTTATACCAGCCTGTCCGGCGGATCAAGCCGCAGGGCCCGCCGGAAGGCCCGGCCGGAAGGCCCAGCCGGCGTCCTGCCTGCGGACTGTTCGACGGCGATCAGCCTGCCGCCGGTTCCTCGGCGTCCTTGAAGGCCTCGACGGGGATGCAGGCGCACATGATGTTGCGGTCGCCGTAGACGTTGTCGACGCGGGCCACCGGCGGCCAGTACTTCGAAGCTTTCAGCGACGGCAGCGGGAACGCCGCCAGTTCGCGCGGGTAGCCGCGGGTCCACTCGCTGGCCGTCACCACCATCGCGGTGTGCGGCGCTGCTTTGAGCGGGTTGTCCTCGCGGTCGAGGCGGCCGTCCTCGATGGC
>DMHI01000201.1:0-819 GCA_003449515.1 Lysobacteraceae bacterium
AGACGGCATACGAGATGTTTGTGTGACTGGAGTTCAGACGTGTGCTCTTCCGATCTCGCTCCGCACCCGCGGGGCGTCGTCGTTTTCAGGCGGCGCTGGCTCTCGATAGGCCGACGTCGCTTTCCAGGAGTTCCCCATGAAGTTCGTCGACGAAGCCGAGATCGCCGTCCACGCCGGCAACGGCGGCAACGGCTGCATCAGTTTCCGCCGCGAGAAGTTCATCCCGCTCGGTGGCCCCGACGGCGGTGACGGCGGCAACGGCGGCAGCGTCTGGCTGGTCGCCGACGAGAACCTCAACACCCTGATCGACTTCCGCCACCAGCGCGTCTACCGCGCGCAGCGCGGCCAGAACGGCATGGGGCGCGACATGTACGGCAAGGCCGGCGACGACGTGGTCATCCGCGTGCCGGTCGGTACGGCCGTGTGCAACGTCGCCACCGACGAAATCATCGGCGACCTGACCGAGCACGGCCAGCGGCTGCTGGTCGCCAAGGGCGGCGACGGCGGCAAGGGCAACATCCACTTCAAGACCTCGGTGAACCGCGCGCCGCGCAAGGCGACGCCGGGTTGGCCGGGCGAGGAGCGCGAGCTGCGCCTCGAGCTGAAGCTGCTCGCCGATGTCGGCCTGCTGGGCTTCCCGAACGCCGGCAAGAGCACCTTCATCCGCGCGGTCTCGGCGGCGACGCCCAAGGTGGCCGATTACCCGTTCACCACGCTGTATCCGAATCTCGGCGTGGTCAGCGTCGAAGCCTTCAAGAGCTTCGTGATCGCCGACATTCCCGGTCTGATCGAGGGTGCGGCCGACGGTGCGGGCCTCGG
>DMHI01000201.1:1249-3685 GCA_003449515.1 Lysobacteraceae bacterium
GTCGAACAGGTGCGCGCGATCGAGAACGAGCTGCGCAAGTACGACCCGGCGATGCTGGAGAAGCCGCGCTGGCTGGTGCTCAACAAGGCCGACCTGCTCGACGAGGAGGAGACCGCCGAGCGCGTCGCCAACATCGTGAAGCGCCTCGAATGGGACGGCCCGCACTTCGTTGTCTCGGCGATCAGCCGCGAAGGCACGCGACCGATCATGCTCAAGGTGCAGCAGTTCTTCGACGACCTGAAGCACGCGGCGGCGGAAGCGGCCGAGGATGCCCAGTGGGCGCAGCGCAACGCGGCCACACCGGGCCCGGCACCGAAGGTGGGCGAGGGCGGTTGATCCACGCGCGGGTCGACTCGCCGTCTCAGCGGTGAGGGGCGCGCGCGAAGTCCGCTGCCCGAAACGATCAGCAAACATCGCTTCCACGCAACAAAAAAGCCGGCGCGATGCCGGCTTTCTCGTGTCTCCTGACCGCGCGGATCAGGAAGGCTCCGCTCAGCCGGGCGCGAACCCGGCCGGCCTCCGCATCAGGCGGCCTTGAGGGCCTTGATGTGGCCGTTCAGGCGGGCCTTGTGGCGGGCGGCCTTGTTCTTGTGGATCAGGCCACGCGAGGCGTAGCGGTCGAGGATCGGCTGGGCGATGGCGAAGGCGGCCTCGGCAGCGGCGGCATCCTTCGCATCGATGGCCTTGACGACCTTCTTGACGGCGGTACGCAGCATCGAGCGCTGGGCCGAGTTGCGGGCATTGCGGACAGCGGCCTGCTTGGCGCGCTTCTTGGCGGACTTGATGTTGGCCACGGACGGCTCCTGCGTGAAACGGGGTAAGATGGTGCACGAAAGACCGCAGAGTATTCGGGAAAAACCTTGATGCGTCAAGAAACAAGCGCCTTTCCCGCGCCGGCGTTCAGGAACTCCGCGTGAAGCGCCCTGCCCTGCTGCGGTCGACCGCCGTTTTCGGCGGCATGACCCTGCTCTCCCGCCTCGCTGGATTCGCCCGCGATGTGCTGCAGGCCGGCTTGTTCGGCGCGTCGGCAGCGATGGACGCCTTCGTCATCGCCTACCGCATCCCGAACTACCTGCGGCGCATCTTCGCGGAAGGGTCGTTCTCGTCGGCCTTTGTGCCCGCCTATGCGGCGCTGAAGGACCAGGGCGACCGCGAGGCCGTGCGTGCCTTCCTCGATCACGTGGCGGGTGCGTTGTGCGCCGTGGTGGTGGTGGTGGCCGGTCTTGGCATGCTGGCGGCGCCGTGGATCGCCGCCGCATTCGCGCCCGGTGCGCTCGACGATCCCGGGCAGATCGACACGATCGCGTCGATGCTGCGCATCACCTTTCCGTACCTCGTGTTCATCTCGCTCACCGCACTGGCCGGCGCCGTGCTGAACAGCCACGGCAGGTTCGGGCTCGCGGCGGTGACGCCGGTGCTGCACAACGTGGCGATGATCGCGGCGATGCTGGCGCTCGCCCCGCTGTTCGACGTGCCGCCGATGGCGCTCGCCTGGGGCGTGCTGATCGCCGGCGTGCTGCAGTTCCTGCTGCTGTGGCCGGCATTGGGGCGGCTGGGTGCGCGGCCACGGTTCCGCGTCGATTTCCGCCATCCCGCCGTGCGCAAGGTCGGCACGCTGATGCTTCCCACCCTGTTCTCGTCGTCGGTGGCGCAACTGAACCTGATCGTCGGCACGATCTTCGCGTCGCTGCTGGTCACCGGCAGCCAGACCTGGCTGTACACCGCGGATCGCCTGAGCGAATTCCCGCTGGGTCTGTTCGGTGTGGCGATCGGCACGGTGATCCTGCCGCACCTGAGCTCGCGCCACGCCGCCAATGATGCCGAGGGCTATGCCAAGGCGATCGACTGGGGCCTGCGGATGGTGATGCTGGCTGGCGTGCCAGCCGGCGTCGGCTTGTTGATGCTGGCCGAGCCGCTGGCCTCGGCGATGTTCCAGCGCGGCGCGTTCACCGCCGAGGACGCGCAGATGACCGGCCTCGCGTTGTCGGCCACGGCCATTGCCGTGCCGGCCTTCATGCTCACAAAGGTGCTGCTGCCGGCGTTCTTCTCGCGGCAGGACACGACGACGCCGATGCGCGCGGCCATCGCCACCGTGTTCATCAACGTCGCGCTGATCGCGGCGATCACGACACCGCTCTGGCATTACGGCATCACTGGCGCGCACGCCGGTATCGCGCTGGCGACGGCACTCGCCGGTGTGGCGAACGCGGCGTTGCTGTGGCGCTGGCTGCATCGCGACGGCATCTACCGCACGCAGCCGGGCTGGGCGGGGTACCTGCTGAGGGTGGTCGTGGCCGCGCTTGCGATGGCCGTCGCCCTTGGCGCGCTGCGCTGGTGGCTGGGCGATTTCACTGCGATGGCCGAGGCCCCAAGGATCGGCTGGGCGCTGGGCTGCGTCGGCGCCGGCGCGGCGGTCTATGCGCTGGCCCTGCTGGC
>DMHI01000072.1 GCA_003449515.1 Lysobacteraceae bacterium
TTCATGACCGCGCTCAGCCACGATCTGCTGCAGCCGCTGCACGCCGCGCGGCTGTTTTCCGCGGCGCTGCGCGAGGCCGAGGTGCGCGACGAGCAGCGCCAGCTCGGGGGCCGCATCGACGCCTCGCTGCGCGCGGCCGAGGAACTGCTCGATGGACTGCTCGACCTGTCGCGCATCGAGGCCGGGCAACGGCAGGCGCGGCCGGTGCCGGTGGCGCTTGGCCCGCTGCTCGAAGGCCTGGTCGACCAGTACGGCCCGCTCGCCCACGCCCGCGGCCTGTCGATCGGCACCGTGCCCACCCGCGCCTGGACCACCAGCGACCCCGCCCTGCTGCGCCGCATCCTGCAGAACTTCATCGCCAACGCGCTGCGCTACACCACGGCGGGCGGCGTGCGCATCGGCGTGCGCTGGCGGCGCAACGGCTGGGCGGTGGAGGTCTGGGACAGCGGCCCCGGCATCGCTGAAACCCACCGCGAACTGATCTTCGAGGAGTTCCGCCGGCTCAGTGACGAGACCGTTGGCGGCGAGCGCGGCCTTGGCCTCGGCCTGTCGATCTGCCAGCGCCTCGCGCAGGGCCTCGGCCACCCGCTCACCCTGCGCTCGCGGCTGGGCCGCGGCAGCGTGTTCGGCGTTGTCGTCCCGCGCATCGCGCCACCGGCCCTCGCCGCCGCGCCGGTGCCCGCCGCCGTCGAGGGGGCGCCGTGTGGCCTGCGGGTGCTGTGCATCGACGACGATGCCGACATCCGCGACGCCCTGCAGGCCCTGCTGACGAAGTGGGGCGTGGCCGTGCACTGCGTCGGAACCGCCGGCGAGGCCCTGGCCCTGCCCGCGACCGACCCGCCCGACCGGCTGGTGGTGGATTTCCACCTGCACGATGCCCTCGATGGCGTGGCGCTGGCCGAGCGCCTGCGGGCGCGCTGGGGCTCGGTGCCCACCCTGCTGCTCACCGCCGAGGGCGGCGATGCGCTGCGCGACCGCGCCTTGCGCGCGGGCCTCACCCTCAGCCACAAGCCGGTGCGGCCGGCCGCGCTGCGGGCCTGGCTGGCCGCTGCGCGGCGCTGATTCAGGCGTCGATCGCGGCGTCGTCGGGCAGGGCGGCCAGCGGTTCCAGCCCCAGTTGCCCCAGCATCAGCACCGCCTGCGTGCGGTTGGTGGCTCCCAGCTTGTCGAGCACCGCGCCCATGTGCGCCTTCACCGTGGCCTCGCCGATGCCGAGTTCCCAGGCGATCTGCTTGTTCAGCAGGCCCGCGGCGGCCCGGCTCAGCACCCGGAACTGCGCCGGCGTGAGGCTGGCGACGCGCGCGGCAACCGCCTGCTCGGCGGCGCCGATCGGTCGGGCGTCGGGCAAGGCCGGTGGATCGCCGGCCAGAACCCCATCAAGCGTGGCCTGGATCTCGGCCGCGGTCGCCGATTTGGAAAGAAAGCCCGACGCCCCGTGCTCCAGCGCGCGGCGGCGCGTCTCGGCGTCGTCGCGGGCGCTCACCATCACGATCGGCAGCGCCGGATGCTGGGCCCGCAGGTGCACCAGCACCGAGAACCCGCGGGCTCCTGGCATGGTCAGATCGAGCAGCAGCAGATCGGCCTGCGGGTGCGATTCGGCCAGCCCGAACACGCCATCGGCGTCGGCGGCCTCATGAACGCTCGCCGCCGGCCAGAAGCCGGCCACGAGGCGGCGCAGGGCGTCGCGGAACAGCGGGTGGTCGTCGGCGACGAGCAGGGTCGGGGCGGTGGGCATTGGCGGGCAGCGATCACACAGGCTGTGGAGCCTGCCGTTCTTGCGGCGGCGACGCCAGCCCTCGCGCCCCGCGCTTGGGCCGGGGCCGGCATCGCCGGTAGTCTGGGCGCTCCCACGGCCGCCCGGCTCGCCGCAGAATCCCGACCCGCATGGATGCCGAAACCTTCATCACCCGATGGCAGGGCGTCAAAGCCTCCGAGCTGTCCACCTCGCAGAGTTTCCTGCTCGACCTCTGCGAGCTGCTGGGCGTGGAGAAGCCCCACCCCACGCCGGAACAGGACTACCTGTTCGAGCGGCCGATCACCTTCGCGCATGGCGATGGCAGCAGCAGCGCGGGCCGCATCGACCTCTACCGCCGCGGCTGCTTCGTGCTCGAATCGAAGAAGCTCAAGGCCGGTGCGCACACCAAGGCCTTCGACGAAGCCCTGCTGCGCGCGCGCAGCCAGGCCGAGGGCTATGCCCGCGCGCTGCCGGCCAGCGAAGGCCGCCCGCCGTTTCTCGTCGTCGTCGACGTGGGCCAGCGCATCGAGCTGTACGCCGAGTTCTCGCGCTCGGGCGGCACCTACACGCCGTTTCCTGACCCGCGCAGCCACCGCATCGCGCTCGACGACCTGCGCCGCCCCGAGATCGTCGAGCGGCTGACGAAGCTCTGGACCGACCCGCTCGCGCTCGATCCCAGCCGCGAATCGGCGCGCGTCACCCGCGAGATCGCCGCACGGCTGGCCGAGCTGGCCAAGAGCCTCGAACGCGCCGGCCATCCCGCCGAAAGCGTCGCGCAGTTCCTGATGCGCTGCCTGTTCACCATGTTCGCCGAGGACGTGCGCCTGCTGCCGGCCGACGCCTTCCGCGAACTGCTGACGAAGTACGCGGCCCAGCCCGCGGTGGCGATGCGCATGCTCGGCCAGCTCTGGCGCGACATGGACGCCGGTGGCTTCTCGGCGGTGCTGGCCAACGAGGTGCTGCGCTTCAACGGCAAGCTGTTCAAGCAGCCCGACACGCTGCCGCTCGACTCAGCACAGATCGCCCTGCTGCTTGAAGCCGCCAAAGCCGACTGGACGCATGTGGAGCCGGCGATCTTCGGCACCCTGCTCGAACGCGCGCTCAACCCCAGCGAGCGCCACAAGCTGGGCGCGCACTACACGCCACGCGCCTACGTCGAGCGCCTGGTGCTGCCCACCGTGATCGAGCCGCTGCGCGAGGCATGGCGCGATGCGCAGGCCGCCGCGCTCACGCTCGCCTCGGAGGGCGATGGCAAGGCCGCCATCGCCGAGCTGCTGGCTTTCCACCACCGGCTGTGCAGCGTGCGCGTGCTCGATCCCGCCTGCGGCAGCGGCAACTTCCTCTACGTCACGCTCGAGCACCTGAAGCGTCTCGAAGGCGAAGTGCTGAACGCGCTCGACGAGCTGGGCCACCGCCAGACCGGCCTCGCGCTGGGCGGCGAGCGCGCCGATGCGAGCGCCGGCGAAACCGTCGATCCGCACAACCTGCTGGGCATCGAGATCAACCCGCGCGCCGCCGCCATCGCCGAAGTGGTGCTGTGGATCGGCTATCTGCAGTGGCATTTCCGCACCCGCGGCAACGTGAGCCCGCCCACGCCGGTGATCCGCGACTTCCGCAACATCGAGAACCGCGACGCCGTGCTGGCCTACGACCGCGTCGAGCTGGTTGCCGACGAGCGCGGCCTGCCGGTGACGCGCTGGGACGGCAAGACCCTGAAGCCCTCGCCCGTCACCGGCGAGCCCATCCCTGACGACAGCGCCCGCGTGCCGGTGGAGCGTTACGTGAACCCGCGC
>DMHI01000077.1 GCA_003449515.1 Lysobacteraceae bacterium
GAGCCGCAGTGGGCCGCCGACGGCACGCTGTACTTCATCGACGAACCCTCCGGCTGGTGGAACCTGTACGCCTGGAACGGCAGCGCCGCGCGGCCGGTGGCGACGATGCCGCGCGAGTTCGGCGGGCCACTCTGGCAGCTCGGCATGCAGACCTACGCCCTGCGCGACGACGGCACGGCGATCGTCCGCACCGGCCTGAACGCGGTCGACGAGCTGGGCGTGCTCGATCTGGCCAGCGGCGCCTATCGCCCGCTCGACCTGCCCTTCGTGGCCTTCGGCGATGTCTCGATCGACCCCCGCGGCCGCATCATCACCAGCGCGTCGGCGGTCGACAACGAGCCCGCACTGGTGGCCATCGACGCCAGCACCGGAGCGGTCGAACGCCTGCACCAGCCGAACGCGCTCGGCATTCCGCGTGAGCTGATCGCGATCGGCCAGCGCATCGAGTTTCCCACCGCGCCCGCCGCCGATGGTGCCGCGCGGACCGCGCATGCCACCTTCTATCCGCCGACGAACCCGTCCTTCCGCGGACCGGAGGGCCAGGTCGCGCCGTTGATCGTCACCATCCACGGTGGGCCCACCTCGGTGTCGAAGCCGAGCTTTTCGCTCGCGCGGCAGTACTGGACCAGCCGCGGCTTCGCCATCATCGATGTCAACTACGGCGGCTCGACCAGTTTCGGCCGCGCCTACCGCCACCGCCTCAACGGCCAGTGGGGCGTGGTGGATGTGCAGGACGCGGTGGCCGCGGTCGATCATCTGGTCGCGCAGGGCAAGGCCGATCCGGCGCGGGTCGCCATCCGCGGTGGCAGCGCCGGTGGCTTCACCACGCTGGCGGCACTCGCCTTCACCGACCGCTTCAAGGCCGGCGCGAACTACTTCGGCGTCAGCGACATCAAGGCGCTGGCGGCCACCAGCCACAAGTTCGAGCGCATGTACGACGTCTCGCTGGTCGGCCCACCGGACGAGGCGCTGTACCGCTCGCGCTCGCCGCTGTTCCACCTCGACGGCTTCACCGAACCGCTGATCACCTTCCAGGGCAGCGAGGACCGCATCGTCACCCCCGACCAGAGCCGGCGGATCGTCGAGGCGCTGGATGCCAGGGGCGTGATGCACGCCTATTTCGAGTTCGAGGGCGAGCAGCACGGCTTCCGCCGGGCCGAGAACATCATCCGCGCGCAGGAGGCCGAACTGGCGTTCTACGGTGCGGTATTCGGGTTCACGCCGGTCGACGAGATCGCGCCGTTCGAGATCAAGCACCCGCGCGCCGCGGCCGCGCCGTAACCCCGCGGTCACGCGCGTCGAGCGTCTCCAACGCTGAGACGGCGATGCGCGAGGCTGTCGATCCGACCCTGCCCGCAGGCCCCATGCGCGACCAATGGACCATCGACCCGGACCGCGGCCTCTGGCTGTTCCGGGCCAGCCGGCTTGACGCCCTGCTCGATCCGCTCGACGCCCTGCTGCTGCACCTGCCGCCGCGCGAGTGGCTGGCACCGCAGACGGTGCTGGTGGGGCATCCGGGCCTGCGCCACTGGCTGCGGCAGGCGCTGGCGAACCGACGCGGCCCGGGGGCGGTGGTCGCCAATATCGCGTTCGCCCTGCCCGGGCCGTGGCTCGACGGCCTTGCCCTGGCACTGCTCGGCTTGCCCGACGCCGCCGCGCGCGGCTGGCAGCACGAGGTGTTGCGCTGGCGCCTGCTGCCGCGGCTGCACGCGCTCGACGATGCCCGCGTGCAATCGATGCTGGCGGACGACGACGGCACCCAGGCCTTCGCGCTGGCCAGTCGACTCGCCTCGGCGCTGGCCCCGCTGATGCTCTATCGCCCCGACTGGCTGCGGCGGTGGGCGCGCGGCGAACCGGCGGTTCGCGGCGATGCGCTGCTGGCGGCAGCATGGCGCGCCCTGCAGGGGAGCGGCGGCACCGACGGCCGACGCGGCGCACCGGCCTCGCGCGACGATGCGCGCGTAGCGCATCGCGGCGAGCGGCTGCTGCAGCTCGCGCACCACCTGAACGACGCCGTGCTGCGGCCCGCTGGGCTGGCCGAGGATCCGCTGCACGTCTTCGGCCTGCATCACCTCGCGCCGCCCGAACTCGCCGTCGTCCGCGCGCTGTCGCGCTGGCGGCCGGTGGTGCTGCATGTCGCCGATCCCTGCCGCGAGCACTGGCTGGGCATGGGCTCGGGGCGCGCGGCGATGCGTGCGGCACTGGCATGCGACGACATCGGCGAAAGCGCCTTCCTCGCCCTCGATCATCCGCTGCTCGCGGCCTGGGGGCGGCTCGGCCAGCACTTCCTGCTGGCCCTCGAGGACAACGCGCTGGCGGTGAACGAGCGCCACGGCGTCGACACGCTCGATCCCGCGCCGACCACCCTGCTCGACCGTGTGCAGCACAGCCTGCGCCGCAACGCGCCGGGGCTGATGCGGATGGCGTCGGCCGACGCCCTCGATGCCCTGCGTGGCGATGCCAGCCTGCGCGTGCTGCGCTGCGCCACCCCCCTGCGCGAGCTGGAGGTTCTGCGCGACGCGCTGGCCGAGGCGTTCGCCACGCTGCCCGGCCTGCAGCCGGCCGACGTGGTGGTGCTGGCGCCCGATCCCGCGCGCTACCGGCCGCTGCTTCCCGCCGTGTTCGGCGCACCGGGCCAGCGTGATGGCGTGTGGCCCTGGCATGCCTTCGACGTGCCGCTGGCGGCGAGCCATCCGCTGTACCGCGCCCTGGCGATCGCGCTCGCACTGCCGGGCACGCGCCTGACCGCGCCGGGCCTGCTCGATCTGCTGGCCCTGCCGGCGGTGGCGCGGCGCTTCTCACTCGAAGGCGAGGATGCGGCTGTGCTGCGCCACGCCTTGGCGCGGCTCGGCGTGGCCTGGGGCCTCGACGCCGATGATCGCGCCGCCTTCGATGCACCGCCGAGCGTCGAGCACACCTTCGACTGGGGCCTCGACCGCGCACTGGCCGGGCAGGTGTTCGGCCTGCGCGATGCCGAGGTCATCACGCTGCCCGACGATGTCCGCCTGCTGCCCGGTGAAGGCATCGACGCCGGCGTGGCCGAGCGCCTCGGCCGTCTGCACGCCCTGCTGCTCGAGGTGCGGGAGTGGACCGCCCTCGCCGCGGCATCGCTGACGCCAGGCGCATGGCAGACGACGCTGGCGCGACGCATCGACGGCCTGTTCGCGGTGGCACCCGGCGACGACGAGGCGCGCGACGCGCTCGATGCGGTGCGCGCGATGCTGGCCGCCCTTGCCGACGAGTGGCGCGATGCCGGCCTCGAGGCCACCGCGCCGATCCCCGCGTCGCCGGCGGCTCCGGCGGCATCCGGCCTGCTGCCGTGGCCCGCCGTGCGCGATGCGCTGCGCGGGCGGCTCGATGCCGTGCCCGAGCGGCAGCGTTTCCTCGTTGGCGGCATCACCTTCGCCAGCATGGTGCCGCAGCGGGCGATCCCGTTCCGGGTGATCGCGGTGCTTGGCCTCGACGAGGGTGCGCTGCCACGCCACGCCCCGGAGGACGGCCTCGAGCTGCGCGCGCAGGCCCCGCGCTTCGGCGACCGCGACCTCGCCAGCGACGACCGCTACCTGTTTCTCGAGACCTTGATGGCCGCGCGCGATCGCCTGCACCTGAGCTTCATCGGCGTCGGTGCCGACGACGGCCGGGCGCGGAATCCGGCCGGGCCTCTGGCGGATCTGCTCGACACGCTCGCGCGCTTCGTGCCGCCCGGCGGCAGCGCCAAGCCCGAGGCCGGATGGCCGTGGGAACGGCAGGCCCGCCTGCAGCCGGCGTCTGTGCGCGATGTTGGCGAACGCGGCGCGTCGATCGCGGCGCGCCCACCATCGCACGCAAGCCCGCCGACCGGCGCGGCACTCGCCACGCCGCCCACGCTCGAGGCCCTGCTGGCCTTCTTCCACGACCCCGCCCGCCACGCGCTGCGCGATATCGCCGGGGCGCGCCTCGACGCACTCGAGGATGAACGCCTCGAGGCCGACGAGCCGCTCGAACCGCAAGCCGATCGGCGCGAGGCGATCGCGCGCCGGCTGGTGTTCGCGGCGCTGGAGGCGGGTGCCGCGGCACCGGCGGAATCCCCCGACGAATCCCTGCGCCTCGGTGGCCGGCTGCCACCCGGAGCCCTGGCCGATGCGCTGTGGCGCGAGCAGCGCGAGCAGGCCCTCACCACCCTGGGCCTGCTGCGCACCGCCCCCACGCCACCGCGCGAGCCGCTGAGCGCGCCGCGCCGGATCGCCGTGTCGGTGGCGCTCGACGCCGGTTCGACGCTCACGGGCGAGGTGGCGGTGCGCGACGACGCCGACGGCCGCCTGTGGCTGATCGAGGCCGTGCCCGGCCGCCAAGGCGATCGCCTGCACTTCGGTCGACGCATTCCGCTGCTGCTGCGCTGGTTGGCGCTGCGGCTCACGCAGCCGGACCGGGTGAACATCGCCCTCGTCGGCAGCGAGCGCGATGACGATTTCGCCGGCCGCATCGCGGCGATGGACGCCGCCTGCACCGCCGCCGGCACGGCCGAAGCGCGCGAGGCGAACGCCGCTGCGCTGCGCGCCGTGCTGCGGGCCGCCCTCGATTTCCGCGCCGCCGTGCTGCGCGGCGAGCGGCGCTACCTGCCGGCGACCAGCTGGGCCGCGTGGCGGCATGGCGACGACGATCCGGGCAGGGTGATCGCGGCCTGGGCCGGTGCCGGCATTCCTGTTGGCGAGCGCGACCACGCACCGGGGTATGCCGCGCTGTGGGGACAGGACTGGCACTTCGTGCCCGGCGAGGGGGAGCTGGCACGCTTTGTCGACGATGCGAAGGCCCTGGTCGCCAGCTTCGGCGCGCTGCTCGATCCGGCGCACGGCGGCGATGGCGTGGGAGGTGAGCCGTGAGCACGCCCGCCGACTGGCGCGACACGCCGCTGCGTGGCCGCCTGCTGGTGGAAGCCAGCGCCGGCACCGGCAAGACCTGGACGATGGCGGCGCTCTACCTGCGTCTGCTGCTCGACGGCATCGACGGCGCGGCCGCCGACGACGGCCAGCGTCACCGCGCACTGGCGCCCGAGCGCATCGTCGTCGCCACCTACACCGAGGCCGCCGCGCAGGAGCTTGGCGAACGCCTGCGGGCGCGGGTGACGCAGGCACTGCGGCTGGCGGAAATCGACGCGCCGGCGCTCGATGCCAGCGATCCGGTGCAGGCCTGGCTCGGCGAACGCTGGGCCGATCCCGCTGCCCGGACCGCCGATGCCCAGCGCCTGCGGCGCGCGCTCGCCAGCTTTGATCGCGCGCCGATCGGCACGCTGCACGGGCTCTGCCTTCGGCTGCTGCGCGAGCACCCGCTCGACGGGGGGCTGGGGTTCTCGCCGCCCGCCATCGGCGACGGTCGCCGCGTGCACGAGGCGATCGCCCGCGACCTGCTGCGCCGCATCGGTGCCGGCGCGGCCCCGCCCGCAGCAATCGACTTGCCCGCCAGCGCCACGCGCTTCGCGGCGCTGGTGGAGGCCGTGGGCTTCGTCCTGCAGCCCGGCGCGGCGGTGGCGCCAGCACCGGACGACGATGCGATCCGTGCGCTGGCCGATGCGCCGACACGCGCCGCACTCGCCACCCTCGCCGATCCGGCGCACTACACGCGCGCCACCGCCAAGGCGCTGCGCCAGGCCGCTGCGCTGCACGCCTTCCTCGACGATCCGACGCGGCCAGCGCCAGCCGCCATCGACGCGCTTTGCGATGGGCGCGGCATCAACAGCTGGGTGCGCGAGCCGGCCGCGACCGTGCTGCAAGCGGGCGCATTCCAGCAGGCGATGGCGCGAATGCAGCAGGCGCTGGCGCAACGCGATTCGAAGGATCGCGCCTTCTGGGCCTGGTGGACGCCCGAGCTGCGGCGTTGGCGCGATCTCCGCAGCGCCGAGTCCGGCGAACTCGGCTTCGACCCGCTGATCGAGCGCGTGGCGCAGCGCATGGTCGCGCCCGGCTCGGCGCTGCCCGATGCCGCGTTCACGCGCTGGCCGGTGGCGCTGGTCGACGAGTTCCAGGACACCGACGGCACGCAGTACGCCCTGCTCGATCGCTGGTACCGCGATGCGGACGGCAACCCGCGCGGCCTGCTCGCCACCGTGGGCGACCCCAAGCAGGCGATCTACGGCTTCCGCGGCGGTGATATCCACGCCTATCTCGCCGCCCGCGGACAGGCCGACACGACGCTGCGGCTGGCGGTCAACCAGCGTTCCAGCAGCGCCTATGTGAAGGCCTGCAATGCGCTGTTCGACGGGCCGCGCGCGCTGCTCTCGGCCGATGCCGCGCACCCCATCCGCTACGCGCCGGTGCTCGCGGCGGGCCGCGCCGATGCGCAGCAACTGCATGAGCGCGGCGCAGCGGTCGAGCGTCCGCTGGTGATCCACCAGCACCGGCATGGCGATTGGAATGCCATCGCCCGCCCGAAGGCGCTCGAGGCCTGCGCCGATCTCGTGGTCGACCTGCTCGAAGCCGGGCGCTTCCGCTTCGGTGCCAGCGGCCGCGCGCTCGCACCCGGCGATATCGCCGTGCTGCTGCGGACGAATGGCGAGATCGACGACCTCCGCCGGGCGCTGCAGCGCCGCGGTGTTCCCTGCGCCGGGCAGTCGCGGCAACAGGTGTTCGACAGTGCCGCCGCACGCGACCTGCTGCTGGTGCTGCACGCCGTCCTGCATCCCGGCGACGTGGCCGGTCTGCGTGCCGCGCTGCTCACGCCGCTGTTCCGCGTGCCGGCCGCCGCACTGCCAGTGCTCGACGCCGACGGCCGCCTCGACGCCTGGCGGGAGCGATTCATCGGCTGGCGGCTGCGCTGGACGCGCGAAGGTGTGCTGGCGGTCGTGCTCGCGGTACTGGACGCCGCCGGCCCGGCACTCGCCGATGACCGCGAGGGCGAACGCATCGCCACCGATCTCCGGCACCTCGGCGAGCTGCTGGCCGACCGCGAGGGCGAAGGCCACACGCCCAGCGCCCTGCTCGAGGCCCTGCGCGCGCATCGTCGCGGCGACGACGACGGCGAAACTGGCGGCGACGAACGTAGCCTGCGCCTCGAATCCGACGTGCGGCGCGTGCGGCTGATGACCCTGCACGCCAGCAAGGGCCTCGAGTTTCCGGTGGTGGTGCTGCCCACGTTGTGGGCCCACGAGGCACGACGCAGCGCGCGCGCCCTGCTGCCGGCCGGTGCCGACGGTCGGCGGGAGGTGGTGTTCGAGGCCGACACGCTGAAGGCGCTGCGCGGCGAGGCCCAGGACGAACGCTTCCGCCTGCTCTACGTCGCGCTGACCCGCGCGGTGCAGGCCTGTCACCTGTTCGTGCTGCCCGAAGACCGGCCCGCGGCGAAGAACGCGAACGGCCCGAAGACCGACCCCGAGCGATCGGCGCTCGACGCCCTGCTCGCGCGCTGGCCCGCGGGCGAGCGCCACCGCGCCGAGGGCATCGATTGGCGCGAGCACTGGCCGCTGCCGTCGGCCACGCACTTCGATGCCGGCGCGCACGCCGGGGCCGACGACACCGCCGACGCCGACGCCGACGTCGACGCCGATCGCCGCGCGCCGTCACCGGCACCGGGTCCGTTCGTTCTGCCGACGCGCTGGAGCTTCTCGCGCCTTGCCGGTGGCCACGACCGGCGCAGCGTCGAGGCCACCGCCGCCGATGACGAGACGCCGACCG
>DMHI01000172.1:0-5554 GCA_003449515.1 Lysobacteraceae bacterium
TCGCGGCGCTGCTGCCGGCGCTGTCATCGGGCGGCACGGTCGAAGGGCCCTGATCGCGTCGGCCCAGGGCCTCGCGGACCAGCGGCTGCAGGCGTTCGGCCACGCGCTCGCGTTCCCGCCACGGCTGCACCGGCCATGCCGCGGCATCGGGCCCCAGCGGGCGGGCGCGCCCGCCGTCGATCGCGGCCTCCACGAGCGCCCGCAGGCGTCCTCGCGTGTAGCGCGGGAAAGCGATCCACATGGGCGCACGCGTGGCGGCCGCCTCGCTGATCAGATTGGCCGAATCGGGCGTCACCACGACGCGATCCGCCCACGCCAGGCGCGATGCGTACGGGTTCGGCCCGTCGCTGTCGCCGGTCCAGACTTCGGCGCGTCCGGCGAGCCCCTGCGCGAGCTGGCGGCGCAGACCGCGCGGCGTCCGCCGCGAGCACAGGACGGCCAGTTCGCCGCCGTCGCGCGCCTGCCAGCGCAGCAGCAGCTCGAGCGCCGACTCGAGGGTCTTGCCGTCCCAGTCGCTCGCATCGGTCGGTCCGCCCACCAGCAGCACCGTGCGCGGCGCGGCGCGCAGGCCGAGATCGGGCCGCTCGGCCCGGGCCGTGGCAAGCCACGCATCGTCGATCGGATTCAGGCTGCCGCGCAGCGTGTGGCAGTTGCCGCCTTCGGGCACGCCGTCGTGCTCCGGGAGCACGAGCGCGTCCCAGTGCCTCACCGGCAGTCGCGGGTGCAGCACCTGCACCACCCGCGTCCCCCGCTGGCGCAACAGCCGCGTGGCGAGTGCCGCCTGCCGGCCGCAGCCCACCGCCACGGCGGGAGGCGCGGCCAGATGCGCGGCGAAGGCCGCGCCGAAGGCCAGATCGCTGCCCGGCAGCAGGCGCGGGGCCGCCCAGCGCCAGGGCGCACGCGGCGACAGGGTTACCTCGTCGAAGGGCAGGCCCCAGGCCTCGGCCAGCGCCAGGGCCTGCCGGCGATTGCCGGCAGCACCGTCGTGCAGCACGAGCAGGGCGGGGGGGGTGGCGTCGCTCATCGCGCCGGAGTGTAGCGAGCTGGCGTTCCGGCGTTCACAACAGGCTGTTGCGCCCGCGGGCATCGTCCTCGCCGCCCGGGCCCCGATACTGCCGGCCCATCGTCCCGCCCTCGACAAGGATTCCGCCATGACCGACCCCGCCGCCGCGATCGACAGCCGCGCGCTCGACCAGCTTTTCCGCAGCGCCCGCACCCACAACGCCTGGCAGAACAAGGAAGTGCCCGATGCGCTGCTGCACCAGCTCTACGACCTGCTGAAGTGGGCGCCGACCAGTGCCAACGCCTCGCCGGCGCGCTTCGTGTTCGTGAAGTCGGCCGAGGCCAAGGCCAAGCTGAAGGCCTCGCTGGCGCCGGGCAACGTCGACAAGACCATGTCGGCACCCGTCACCGTCATCGTCGCGCAGGACATGGCCTTCCACGACAAGCTGCCGCAGCTCTTTCCGCACGCCGACGCGCGCAGCTGGTTCGCCGGCAACGATGCGCTGATCGAGAGCACGGCCTTCCGCAACGCCAGCCTGCAGGGTGCCTACCTGATCATGGCGGCGCGCGCGCTCGGCCTCGACACCGGCGCGATGTCGGGCTTCGACAGCGCCACGCTCGACGCCGCGTTCTTCGCCGGCACCACGCTGAAGTCGAACTTCCTGGTCAACCTCGGCTATGGTGATCCGGCCGGGCTGTTCCCGCGCTCGCCGCGTCTGGCTTTCGACGAGGCCGCGCGGATCGCCTGATCGCCGCTTCCCGATCCATCCCGGCGCCGCTCACGCCGCGCCGCCACCGCAGCGCCCCGCCACTGGAGCACGCCATGAAGACCCCCGCACCGCACCGCACCGCGCTCGCCGCGGCGCTCGCCCTCCTCGCCGCCCCGGCCTTCGCCGCGGACAAATTCACCTTCGATGCCGGCCACACCTACATCGGCTTCGAGATCGACCACCTCGGCTTCTCGCAGACCCTCGGCGAGTTCACCGGCTACGACGGCACGCTCACGCTCGACCGCGCCAACCTCGCCAACTCGTCGATCGATGTCACCATCAACACCGCCAGCATCGACACCGACCAGCCCGACTTCGACGAGCACCTGCGCTCGGCCGACTTCTTCAACGTCGCCGCGCACCCGACGATGACCTTCAGGAGCACGAAGGTGGAGACCGTCGACGACGATACGCTCCGGGTCAGCGGCGACTTCACGATGCTCGGGCAGACCCATCCGGTGGTGCTCGATGTCGAGCTCAACAAGATCGCGATGCACCCGTTCCGCCCGACCATCGAGGTGGCCGGCTTCTCGGCGACCACCACGCTCGACCGCACCCGCTGGGGGATGGACAAGTACGCGCCGGCGGTCGGCACGGAAGTGACGATCCGCATCGAGACCGAGTTCAATCGCGAGGTTCCAAAGCGCTAAGCGCGTCGGGAACGGTTCGACGCCGGCACAATGGCGCATGCCCATCGTTCTCCGTCCCGCCGCCGAGCGCGGCCATCTCGTCGATCCCGGGCTGTCGGGAACGGCCGCGTTCAGCCACGGCAGCGCCTTCGATCGCCACTGGCTCGGCTTCCATGCATTGCGTGTGCTCAACCGCGTCGTGCTGGCTCCCGGGGCGACGCGGCCGGTGGCGCGGCGCGCGAACATGGAGCTGCTGACCCTGGTGCTGGCGGGCACGTACCGGGTGCGGTCGCAGGCCGGTGATTCCGGCCCGATCCACGCCGGGCACTGGCATCGGCTGGGCGCTGGCGTTGGCGTCGATGTCGTCGAGGCCAACGCCGATCCGTCGTCGAGCCTGCGCCTGCTGCAGCTCTGGGTGCAGCCCTCGCGCAGCAACGCGGCGCCGGTGCAGGCCGTCGGCTCGCCGGCGGTCGGTGAATCGCGCATCGCGGCGCCGGCGGCGGGAACCGGCGGCGCTCTGCTGCCCTGGGGCGCGGCGGCCACCGTGCGGCGCGAGAGCGTGCTGCCGGGCGCGTCGTTCGCGCTGCCGGCCACGCACGCCTCGGCCTGCTGGGTCGAGGTGATCGGCGGCGAGCTTGCGCTCCGCGCCCCGGGGGGCGGCAGCGCCGTTCTGCGTGGCGGCGATGGCCTGGGGGTGGCCGACGAGGCCGCGTTCGCGCTGGTGTCCTCGTTCGGGGCCGACCTGCTGGTGGTCGAGCTGCCGGGCTAGAATGCGCGCCTTGTCGTTCGAGCCCACCCGCATGCTGCCCACCGACGCCACCGCCCAGAAGGCCGCCAACACCGAGCGCGTCTATCCGGTGAAGCGCGCCGACCTGCCGCTGTCCTGCCCGACGCCGGACATGCGCCTGTGGAACTCGCACCCGCGCGTCTACCTGCCGATCGACGACGAGGGCGGCACCTCGATCTGCCCGTACTGCGGCGCGAAGTACCAGTTGGTCGACTGAAGTCGGGAGCGGGGCCTTGCGCCGGCTCACCGTCGTCCAGTTGCTGCCGGCCATGCACGCCGGGGGTGTGGAGCGTTCCACCCTCGAGATCGCCGCGGCCCTCGTCGCCGCCGGTCACGCCTCGCATGTGATCTCCGCCGGTGGGCGGCTGCTGCCGGCGCTGGAAGCCGCCGGCAGCACGCACCATGCGCTGGCCATCGGCGCGAAGTCGCTGGCCACGCCGTTCAGGATCTTCGCGCTGCGTCGGCTGCTGCGTGCGATCCGGCCGGATGTGGTGCACGCGCGCTCGCGCCTTCCCGCCTGGCTGGCGCTCGGCGCGCTGCGTGGACTGTCGCCGCGGCCGGCCTTCGTCACCACGATGCACGGCCTCCATTCGCCGGGGCGCTACAGCAGCGTGATGACCCGCGGCGATGCCGTGATCTGCGTGTCCGACACCGTGCGCGCCCACCTGCGGGCGCACTGGCCCGACGCCGATCGCCGGGTGACGGTGATTCCCCGCGGGGTCGATCCGCTGCAGTTTCCGCGCCGTGCGCGCCCCGACATCGGCGCCCGCGCCGCCGTGTTCGACGAACTCGCCCTTCCGGCGGACACCCGACTGCTGCTGATGCCCGGCCGCGGCACGCGGCTGAAGGGCCATGCCGACGCCATCGCGCTGCTTGCCGCGCTGCGCGTCGAGGGCGTGCCCGCGGCACTCTGGCTGCTCGGCAGCGACGAGCCCGGCCGCGAGGCCTACCTCGCCGAGCTGCGTGCGCTCGCCGCCGCGAGCGGCGTTGCCGGTTGGCTGCGCCTTTCCCCGCCACGCGCCGAGGTGGTGCGCGCCTACGCCGCCAGCGATCTCGTGCTGCAGCTCTCGCGCCAGCCCGAGGCCTTCGGTCGCACCGTCATCGAAGCCCTGGCGGTCGGCGCGCCGGTGCTCGGCTGGGCGCATGGTGGCGTGGGCGAACAGCTCGCCGTGCTGCAGCCCGAAGGCGCCGTGCCGCTTGGCGATGCGACGGCACTGCTGGCCCGCGCGCGTGCCGTGCTGGCGGAGCCGCCCGCGCCGCCGTCGCGTATTCCCTACACTCTGGCGGCCATGCAGCAGGCCACCCTCGACCTCTATGCCCGACACGCTGGTTGAACGCATCGCCCGCGTGGCGCCGTGGTGGGTGCTGCTGCAGGTGGCGGCCTGGCCCTGGGAAGGCGTGGCCGAGGCGCTGCTGTCGCTTGGCGCGCTGCTGGGTCTTGGCCTGATGATCGCCACCCGCTTCCGCGGCGGGCTGCGCGTGCTCAACCACGAGGCTTGGGCGCTCACCACGGTGCTGTTCCTCTGCTACTGGCTGGCCCAGGCCTTGTCGGTGCCGCTGGCCCTCGATCCGGCGCACAGCGCGATCGAGGCCGCGAAAGACCTGCGCTACCTGCCGTTCCTGTGGCTGGTGGCGATGGCCGTGGCCACCGCGCGCGGTCGCCGCATCGTGCTGGTCGGCATCGCCGCGATCGCCGCCGCGTGGACCGTCGACGGTCTGCTGCAGGCACTCACCGGCCACAGCCTCGGCGGCCCGGCCAACGCCGATCGACTGTCGGGCATCTTCGGCGCCGGCAACCTCAAGCTCGGCCTCGTGCTGGCCACGCTGTCGCCGTTCCTGCTGCTGCCGGCCGCACAGCGCGGCCTGCTGCCGTGGCTGGTGGCGGCGGCGGCGCTCGGTATCGTCATCCTGCTCGCCGGCGCGCGCGCCGCCTGGTTGAGCTTCGGGCTGGTGCTGGTGGTCTCCGGCTGGCGGGCTTGGGGCTGGCGGCGCGCGGTCCTGGGGCTGCTGGTGGGCGGCATGGCGACGGTGGCGCTGGTTATGGCGTTCGGCGATCACCTCGGCCCGCGTGTGCAGCGCACGCTCCAGGCATTCCAGCTCCAGGAGGGCGGGCTCGACTTCGCGCTGTCCGGCCGTGTGGTGCTCTGGCAGACGACGGCCGGGATCATCGTCGACCATCCGCTGACCGGCGTGGGCGTCGACAACTTCCAACGCGCCTACAAGGCCTATGGCGAGCCCGGCGACCAGTTCGTCGATTGGGGGCGGCCGGGCGCTTTCCATGCCCACCAGATCGTCCTTGAAGTGCTCTCGGAAACCGGCCTTGTCGGCCTGCTGCTGTGGCTGGCGGCTGCGGCGCTGGCGCTGCG
>DMHI01000172.1:5896-6039 GCA_003449515.1 Lysobacteraceae bacterium
GCGCTGCGCGCCTGGCGCTTCGCCGATGCCGCGGCCCGCCAGCGTGCCGGCGCCCCGGCACTGGCGCTGGTGGTGACGGTGTTCCCGCTCAACACGCACCTCGCCTTCTACTCGACGTTCTGGGGCGGCGTGACCCTGCTGCT
>DMHI01000140.1:0-4576 GCA_003449515.1 Lysobacteraceae bacterium
CCAGAGTGATCCAGCTCGAGCAGCGCCTTGCCGAACGTTATCCCCACTGGTTCCAAGGGCCGAAGGCCGCCATCGCCCAAGGGCTTGCACGCACCGTCGCGAAGTTCGGGAAGCTCGACGAGATCAACGCCTGGCTGACGGCGAACGCGCACCGCACCGGCTTCGACTTTGTCGAGGGCGTGCTCGACTACCTCGGCGTGCGCTACACGGTCGACCAGGTCGAACGCGGCCGCATCCCGCAGACCGGGCGGCTGATCATCGTCGCCAACCACCCGCTGGGCGCGCTCGATTCGCTGGCCCTGCTGCACCTCGTGGGCACGGTGCGCCGCGACGTGCGCATCCTCGCCAACGACCTGCTGCTGGAGTTCGAGGGCCTGCGCGAGCTGCTGTTGCCGCTGCGCATCCTTGGCGGCAAGCCGAGTGCCGAGAGCCTGCGCATGGTGAGCGAGGCGTTGGAGGCCGAGCAGGCGGTGATCGTGTTCCCGGCGGGCGAAGTGTCGCGTCTGGGCTGGCGCGGCGTGCACGACCGGCCGTGGCGCGCCGGCTTCGTCAGGTTCGCGCGCGAGAGCGGTGCGCCGGTGCTGCCGGTGCGGATCAAGGCCAAGAACTCGGCGCTGTTCTACGGGCTTTCGAGCCTGTACAAGCCGGTGGGCACGGCGCTGCTGCCGCGCGAGATGTTCAAGGCGCGCGGGCTGCGCATCGACCTGCGCATCGGCCTGCCGCGGCGCATCGACACTGGCGCGGACGAGGGCCCGGCACTGACGACTCAGAAGGCGCTGGCCGCGATGCGGCAGGCGCTGCAGGCGATCGGTACGCGGAAGGAAACCGCGCCGCCCGGTCCGATGCCGCTGGCGCACGCGGTCGATCGCGGCGTCTTGCGCGCCGAGATCCTCGCCATGCGCGAGCTGGGCTGCACGCCGGACGGCAAGCAGATCCGCGTCGGCCGCCTGAAGGCCGACAGCCCGCTGCTGCGCGAGCTGGGCCGGCTGCGCGAGCAGAGTTTCCGCGCGGTGGGCGAAGGCACCGGCCGCGCCGTCGACGTCGACGCCTTCGACACCTGGTACGAGCACCTCGTGCTGTGGGACGCCGAGGCGTTGCAGATCGCCGGTGCCTACCGCGTCTGCCGCGGTGCCGATGTGCTGCCCGCGCGCGGGCTGAAGGGCCTGTACACCGCCAGCCTGTTCGAGTTCGGGCCGGAGGCGCTGGCGCATGCGGCCGAAGGCATGGAGCTGGGTCGCAGCTTTGTCGCACCGGCGTACTGGGGCTCGCGCAGCCTCGACGACCTGTGGATCGGCATTGGTGCCTACCTGCGCGCGCACCCCGAGGTGCGCTATCTGTTCGGGCCGGTGTCGATCAGCGCCGAGCTGCCGATCGCCGCGCGTGAGCAGCTGGTCGCCTACTACGGCCAGCACTACGGTGCGGAAGGCGCGCTCCAGCTGCCCGACGCATCGCACGAGTGGAGTGGTGCCATGCCGCCCGCCCGCGCGCGCCGCCCGTTCCGCTTCCTCGCCGATGCGCCCTGCTATCGCGGCCTCGACGCCGAGGCGAGCTTCAAGGTCCTGCGCGCGAATCTGGATGCGCTCGGTGCCAAGGTGCCGGCGCTCTACAAGCAGTACACCGAGCTGTGCGAGCCGGGTGGCGCGCGCTTCCTCGCCTTCGGTGTCGATCCCGACTTCGCGAATTGCGTCGATGGCCTGATCGAGGTCGACCTGCAGCGCATCAAGCCGAAGAAGTTCCGGCGCTACATCGCCGGCGAACCGCGGTCGATCCCGTCGCGAGAGGAGGCCCCATGAGGCGCACCACCCTGCCAAAGCACAGGGCATCGCCCAGCCGCCGCCGCGCCGCCTTCGTTTCCGACGTGCACCTCGGCTCCAAGCACTGCCACGCCGAGGAACTCGCCGCATTCCTCGTCGCGCTCGATGTCGACCGGCTCTACCTCGTTGGCGACATCGTCGACCTGTGGTGGATGTCGGCCAAGCGCGCGGCCTGGGGCAACGCCCAGAACCACGTCATCGAGGCCCTGCACAAACTGCGCGCAGCAGGCACCGCGATCATCTACGTGCCGGGCAACCACGACCGCCCGATTCGTCGTTTCTGCGGCCTGATGCTGCCGCGCATGAGCGTGCGCCGCCGCGTCATCCACGTTACCGCCGACGGCCGTCGCCTGCTGGTGGTGCACGGCGACGATTACGACAGCGTCACGCAGTTCGGCGGCTTCCAGGAGCAGCTGGGCGACTGGCTGTACGAGCGCATCCTCACCGGCAACCAGATGGCCAACGCGCTGCGCCGCCGCTTCGGCCTGCGCTACTGGTCGCTGGCGGATTTCCTGAAGCGGCAAAGCGGCGCGGCGGAACGCTATATCGCGCGCTTCATCGACGCCGGCCTCGACGACGTGCGCCGGCGCGGGCTCGACGGCATCGTCTGCGGCCACATCCACCGCCCCGCCCTGCTCGAACGCGATGGCCTCGTCTACGCCAACGACGGCGACTGGGTCGAGAGCCTGACGGCCCTGGTGGAGGATCGCGACGGCACCCTGCGCCTGCTCGACCACCGCGGCGAGACCCTCGAGAAGCTCGGGCCGAAGGTGTGCTGGATCGACGAGCGCCGCGTTGTTCCGATGCCGGCCCCGGTCGCCGAGCCGCTGCACGAAGCCGCTTGATCCCGGTGGCCGGGGGTCAGGCGGCCGCCGTCATCGACTCGGACGTGAACGGCGGAGCGACGCCGGCCACCAGCGCGTCGAAGTAGTCGCGGGTCAGCGCGATCTGCCGCTCGCCGCTGTCGGCGGCGTTGACCACGGCGCGGAAGGCCGCCTGTTCGGGGTGGTCCTTCGCGTACCAGCCCAGATGCTTGCGGGCGATGCGCACGCCCTGCGGCTCGCCGTAGAACGCGTGCAGGTGCCCGAGGTGGCCGATCAGCACGTCGCGCACTTCGGCGAGCGTCGGTGGCGGCAGGGTTGCGCCGGTGGCGAGGAAGTGCGCGATCTCGCGGAAGATCCACGGTCGACCCTGCGCGGCGCGGCCCAGCATCACCGCGTCGGCGCCGGTGGCGTCGAGCACCGCCTTCGCCTTCTGCGCTGAGCTGATATCGCCATTCGCGATCAGCGGAATGCGCACGGCGGATTTCACCGCGGCGATCGTTTCGTACTCGGCCTCGCCCTCGTAGAAGTCGTTGCGGGTGCGGCCGTGGATGGTCAGCGCGGCGATGCCGCTGGCCTCGGCGATCCGCGCGATGGCGAGCGCGTTGCGCGACTCACGGCACCAGCCGGTGCGGATCTTCAGCGTCACCGGCACATCCACCGCCCCGACCACGGCTTCGAGGATGCGCGCGACCAGCGCCTCGTCGCGCAGCAGCGCGGAGCCGGCCGCGACGTTGCACACCTTCTTCGCCGGGCAGCCCATGTTGATGTCGATGAGCTCGGCACCGTGACCAGCGTTGTAGCGCGCGGCCTCGGCAAGCTGCGCGGGTTCGGTGCCAGCGATCTGCACCGACACCGGCTCTGGTTCGCCAACGTGGTCCATGCGCCGCAGCGACTTCGGCGTGTTCCAGAAACGCGGGTCGCTGGTGGTCATCTCCGAGACGCACAGGCCCGCGCCAAGCCGCTTGCACAGCATGCGGAATGGCTTGTCGGTGACGCCGGCCATCGGGGCCAGCACCAGCGGCGGGTCGATCGTGTGGGGGCCGATCTGCATGGCCGCCATTGTCGCCGATGGCGGATGAATCAGCCGGCGGGCGTCGCCGTGACTTCAGCCTCGGCGGTTGGCGGGTTGGCGTTGCCCGCGGCGGCATCGGCAGGCAGCTCGTTTCGACCCAATGCCGCGTCTTCCGTCGCCTTGTTCATCACGATGATGCTGATGCGGCGGTTGATCGGGTTGGTGGGATCCTCGCGGTCGAAGAGCACCGAGTCGGCCACGCCCACCACGCGGGCGATCTTGTCGCTCGACAGGCCGCCGCCCATGAGCGCACGCCGCGCGGCGTTGGCGCGGTCGGCCGAGAGCTCCCAGTTGGTATAGCCGGTGTCAGGTCCGCCGAACGGGACCACGTCGGTGTGGCCGGTGATGCTGATCCGGTTCGGCACGCTGTCGAGATAGGGCGCCAGCTCGTTGAGGATGCCGATGGTGTAGCTCTGCAGCCTGAAGCTGCCGGTATCGAACATCGGACGATCGCGCTCGTCGACGATCTGGATGCGCAGGCCTTCCGGCGTGATGTCGAGCAGCAACTGCTCCTTGAACGCCGACAACGAGGCGCTGCTCTCGATGGCCTGCTTCAGTTCCTCCATCAGCGATTCGAGCCGGCGTTTCTCGATCTCCCGGGCCTCGGCTTCGATCTGCTCGTCGGTCATCGGCGCGGCACCGCCCTCTGCGGGATCCGGTGTGGCGCCATCGCCGGGATCGCCCTCGGGCGGCGCGACCGCATCGAAAATCTGCACCGGCGCATCGCCAGCACCGCCCGGGCCGACGGCACCGGGGGCCATGGCGGCGGCGCGGCCATCGATGATCGACGGGTTGCGGAAGTATTCGGCGATGCCACCCAACTGCTCCTGCGGCATCGTCGCGGTCAGCCACATCACCATGAAGAA
>DMHI01000140.1:4912-9547 GCA_003449515.1 Lysobacteraceae bacterium
GCCATCATCGCGGTCACGAAGTCGGCATACGCCACCTTCCACGCGCCACCGTGGTGGCCGCCGGCGAAGATCTTCTTCTTGACGATGATGATCGGCTTTTCGTCCTTGCCGGCCATGATCCGTTCCCCCGGCGCTTACTTCGCGCCCTTCAGTTCGGTTTCGAGGTCCGCGAAGCTCGGGCGGATGTCGGAGAACAGCTGCTTGCGCGCGAACTCGATCGCTACCGGCGGCGGATAGCCGCGCACCGAGGCGATCAGGGCGATCTTGACCAGTTCGAAGGGCTTGCTGTCCTGGTCGGCGCGGGTCGCCATCGCCGAGGCCACCGGGCCAACGAAGCCGTAGCCGAGCAGGATGCCGAGGAAGGTGCCGACCAGCGCGGCGGCGACCTTCTGGCCGATCACCTCGGGCGGCGAATTGCCCACGTACTCCATCACCTTCACGATGCCGAGCACCGCGGCCACGATGCCGAAGGCCGGCAGCCCGTCGGCCACCACCTGCACCGAGTGCGAGGGCGCGTGGGCTTCTTTGTGGTGGGTGTCGAGTTCGGCTTCGAGCACCGCCTCGAGCTCGTGCGGGTTCATGTTGCCGCCGATCATCAGGCGCAGGCAGTCGGTGATGAAGTCGAGCAGGTGGTGGTCGGCCATCACCTTCGGGTACTTCTGGAAGATCGCGCTCGCTTCCGGGTTCTCGACGTGCGACTCGACCGCCATCAAGCCCTCCTTGCGGATCTTCATCAGCAGCTCGTAGAGCAGCTTCAGCAGCTCGACGTAATCGGCCTTGCCGAACTTCGGGCCCTTCAGCAGGCCTAGCACGCCGCTGATCGAGCCCTTGATGTCCTTCATCGTGTTCGCGGCGACGAAACCACCAAGCGCACCCCCGCCGATGATGAACATCTCGATCGGGGCGGCCCGGGCGACGACCATGATGTTGCCGCCCGCCATGATGAAGCCGCCGAACACGCAGACGAGGACGATCACGTAGCCGATCAGTACGAACACGGGCTCCCTCCGGGGCGTGGCGGCGAAAGTCCAGATGCTAGCCGATGGCGTTGTCGACCGCTGCGGCGGCAAGCGGGAACGGAGAATCCGCTCACAGGCCGCAGGCGGAGGCGATCACGATTCACCCGCGGAAGCGGGCTTCCACGTCCGCCCGACGGGGCATCGCGGCGGCGGCGCCGCGGCGCTCGGTCGACAGGCCGGCGAACCGGATGGCGAACGGCAGCAGGCTGGCGGGGTCGGCATCCGGCGCACTCGCCCACGCCGCGGCCAGGGCGCCGTTGAAGGCATCGCCGGCGCCGGTGGTGTCGACCGCCTGCACGTTCGCGGCGGGCCAGCGCGTCGCCGTGGCGGTGACGGGCGAACGCTCGGATCGGCCGCCGGGTGCCAGGAAGGCCCCCTGCGCGCCGAGCGTGAGCAGCACACCCGGTGCCGGGAGGCGTGCGCAAAGCGCGGCGAGCTCGTCGTCAGAACGGCTCGTCAGCGCGTCGGCCTCGACGCCGGTGGTGCCGGTCTGCGCCAGCAGGGCGACCATTTCGGATTCGTTGGGCGTGAGCAGATCGACATCGCGCAGGGCGGCGGCATCGAGGCCGGCGCGCACCGGCGCGGGGTTGAGGACGGTCCGCGCGCCGGCCGCGCGGCCCATCCGCATCGCCGCGAGCACTGCGGGCAGCGGCGACTCCAGCGGGGCCAGCACCACCGCGGCGCTGCGGAACACGTCCGCCTGCGCCTCGACATGCGCCGCGGTGAGCCGGCCATTCGCGCCCAAGGCCACCACGATGCTGTTGCGCCCCGTGCTGTCGACCAGGATGCCGGCGCTGCCGGTGGCGGCGTCGGCGATCGTCTCGTAGCGGCCGTCGATGCCCTCGACGGCGCCCAATCCCCGGGCGTGGCGGCCCGGCGGATCGTCACCGAGCGCGCCGATGAAGGTGGTCGTGGCCCCCGCCCGGGCGGCGGCCACCGCCTGATTGAAGCCCTTGCCGCCGGGGCCGGATCGGAAGGCGAGGCCGGCACGGGTCTCGCCGGGTGCGGGCAGGGCGTCGACTTCCCAGACGAAGTCGTGGTTGTAGCTGCCGACGACGACGACGCGACCGCCCATCATCGGCTCAGAGCTGGCTGATCACGCCGGCGATCGTGGCCGTCATCATCGTCGCCAGCGAGCCACCGAGCACCGCGCGCAGGCCGAAGCGGGCGAGGTCGGCGCGGCGTTGCGGCGCGATGCTGCCGATGCCACCCAACTGGATCGCGATCGAGCTGAAGTTGGCGAAGCCGCACAGGGCGTAGGTGGCGATCAGGATCGAGAGCGGCGAGAGGGTCACACCGGCGACGTCGCCGGCGATGATCTCGGAGAGCTGGCCGTAGGCGATGAATTCGTTGAGCACCACCTTGGTGCCGATCAGGCCGCCCACCGTGGTGGCTTCGCTCCACGGCACACCGATCACCCAGGCCAACGGTGCCATGATCCAGCCGAGGATCAGCGACAGGTTGAGGCGCTGCACCGCGCAGGCGTTGGCGGCATCGGCGGCGAAGGCGGCATCGGCGAGGCAGCGCGGGTCGGCGTCCGGGTTCATCCACGCGGTCAGGCCGCTGGCATCGGCGAGGCCGCCGATCGTGCCGTTGAGCAGGGCGATCAGGGCGGTGAAGGCCAGCAGCATCGCGCCGACGTTCAGCGCGAGCATCAGGCCGTCGGAGGCGCCGGCGGCGGCGGCGTCGATCACATTGGCGGCGGTCTTCTCGACCGGCACGGTGACTTCGCCCGCGGTCTGCGGCGTTTCGGTTTCCGGCACCATCACCTTGGCGATCAGCAGGGCGGCGGGTGCGGCCATGATCGAGGCGGTGAGCAGGTGCTTGGCGAACTGCCGCTGCGACTCCGGGTCGCCGCCACCCAGCATCTGCACGTAGGCCGCCATCACGCCGCCGGCGATCGTGGCCATGCCGCCCACCATCAGGCACAGCAGCTCCGAGCGCGTCATGCCCGCGACGTAGGGCTTCACCACCAGCGGCGCCTCGGTCTGGCCGATGAAGGCGTTGGCGCAGACCGACAGCGTTTCCGCGCCCGACACGCGCATCACCTTCATGATTCCCCAGGCCATGCCCTTGACCACCGCCTGCATCACGCCGAGGTGGTAGAGCACGCTCATGAACGCCGCGAAGAAGATGATCGTCGGCAGCACCTGGAAGGCGAAAATGAAGCCGAAGGTCTGCGGCGTGCCGAGATCGCCGAAGATCAGTGTGGCACCGGCCGAGGTGAAGCCGAGCAGGGCGACGAAGCCCGCCGAGACCCAACGGAACACCACCTCGCCCCAAGGCGTGACCAGCACGAACAGCGCGAAGGCGATCTGCAGCGCCAGACCGGTGAATACCAGCCGCCAGTCGACGCCGCGGCGGTTGCTGGAGAAGACCCACGCGATGCCGATCAGCACGGCGAGGCCGAACAGGCCGAAGAGGATGGCGCCCATGGGGTTTTCAGGTTGGAGGACTGCGCAGGGTAGTGGCCGGCGGGGCGGGGGGCAACCGCGGGACGGCGGTCGACCGTGCCGCTACGCGCCGAGGCCGCGCACTGCCACCCACAGTGCCAACGCCGCGAACAGCGCCGCCGCGGCGTAGCGTGCGGCCTTCAGCGGCAGGCGGTGGGCATAGCGGTGGCCGAGCAGCACGACCGGGCCATTGGCCAGCAGCATGCCGAGGCTGGTGCCAACCACCACCTGCCAGAGCGGCTCGTATCGGGCGGCGAGGATCACCGTGGCGATCTGCGTCTTGTCACCGATCTCGACGATGAAGAAGGCGATGGTGGTGGCGAGAAAAGCCCCGAAACGCGAGGGCTTCGGCGCGTCGCCCTCGTCGAGCTGGTCGGGAATCAGCGTCCACGCGGCCACGGCGGCGAAGCAGGCGACCACGATCCACTTCAGCACCTCGGGCGAGACCTGTGCCGCCACCCAGGCCCCGGCCCAGCCCGCCAGCGCGTGATTGGCGAGTGTGGCCACCGCGATGCCCAGCACGATGGCCCAGGGCTGGCGATAGCGCGCGGCGAGGATCAGCGCCAGCAGCATGGTCTTGTCGCCGATCTCGGCGATGGCGACAGCGGCGGTGGAGACGAGCAGGGCGTCCATGGGCCGCGGAGGATACGCGCTTCGCTAGACTCCGCGCCTGCGCAACGCACTCACGGGGTTTCCATGCTGTACCGCCGTCTCGGCCGCACCGGCCTGCAGGTGTCCGCACTGTCGTTCGGTGCCTGGGTCACGTTCGGCACCGCGCTGGGCCGCGGCGAGGCGCGGCGGCTGATCACGCAGGCCTTCGACGCCGGCATCAACTTTTTCGACAACGCCGAGACCTACGCCAAGGGCGAGGCCGAGCGGATCATGGGCGACGTGCTCGCCGACATGCGCTTCCCGCGCGACGCGTTCGCGGTGTCGAGCAAGGTGCTCTTCGGCGCGGCGGCCGAGCCCTCGCCGATGCAGCGCGGGCTCTCGCGCAAGCATGTGCGCGACGCCTGCGATGCGGCGCTGAAGCGGCTGCGCGTCGATTACCTCGACCTGTACTTCTGCCACCGCCCCGACCCGGACACGCCGATCGACGAAACGGTGTGGGCGATGGACCAGCTCGTGCGCGCCGGCAAGGTGCTGTACTGGGGCACGTCGGA
>DMHI01000140.1:9946-12221 GCA_003449515.1 Lysobacteraceae bacterium
GGCCCCAGCATGGAGCAGCCGCAGTACAGCCTGCTGCACCGCGAGCGCGTCGAGCGCGAGTACGCGACGCTGTTTGATTCCATCGGTCTCGGCACGACGACGTGGTCGCCGCTGGCCTCGGGACTGCTGACGGGCAAGTACGCGAACGGCATCCCGGCCGATTCGCGCCTCGCCACGCCCGGCTACGAGTGGCTGCAGAAAAAAGTGCAGGGCGAGGCGGGTGCGGCCACGGTCGCCCGCGTGCAGCGTTTCACCGCGCTGGCGGCGGAGCTTGGCGTCGAGGCGGCGCCGCTGGCGATCGCCTGGTGCCTGACGAATCCGCGCGTGTCGAGCGTGATCCTCGGCGCGACTAGACCTGAGCAGCTCGCGCAGAACCTGCGCGCGCTCGAGGTGCTGCCGATGCTGGATGCGCCGATGAAGGTGCGGGTCGAGGCCGCCGTCGGCTGAGGGTTCGCCGTTTGGGGGGGGGCGGGAAAATCACCCGCCGTTGGGGTTGACTATCAAATGCGAATGCGTATCATTTGATCCGCTTCACCCCCAAACCGCCCCTGGAGTGCGTCATGCCCGTCGTCGAAGTCCCGCCGCTGCCCCCGAGCCCGGTGCGCCTGATGGCCGCCCGCCGCCCTGTACCCACTTTCCACGCGCCCGCCGTCAGCAGCCGCCTGCTGCTCAACGGCGCCCGCGAGGTGGAGATCGTGCATGGCGATCAGGTCTACCGCCTGCGCCATACCCGCAACGACAAGCTGATTCTCGTCAAGTAAGCCCACTCGCGGGCCGTCCCGCCCGCACATGCCGTCCCTGACGGCCCGGTCGCCAGCCCCGGCATCGCCGGACGCCCGCTCCGCCGGTTCATCCTTCGAACCCTTGGAGTGTCCATGCGTCCACGAATTCTCGCGGTGGCGGTTGGCCTTGCGCTGCCGGTGCTTCCGTACCCGACGACCGCCCTCGCGGCCCCTGTGCCCGAGGCGTTGGCCGAGGCCACCGTGCTCGATGCCGTCATCGTCATCGCCACCCGCAACGAGGGTGCCGTCGCCGATGCGCCCGCAACCGTTGGCGTGGTGCCGCGGCAGGAGATCGAGCGTACCCAGGCGCAGGATCTGCGCGAGCTGTTCCGCTACGAGCCGTCGGTGTCGGTGACTGGCGGCTTCGGTCGTTTCGGCTTGGGCGATGTGCGCATCCGCGGCCTCGGTGGCAATCGCGTGCAATTGCAGGTCGACGGCGTCAATGTGGCGGACGCCTTCAGTATCGGCAGCTTCTCGAACGCCGACCGCGATGCCGTCGATGTGTCGATCCTGCGCCAGGTGGAAGTGCTGCGCGGCCCGGCCAGTGCGCTCTACGGCTCGGACGCGCTGGGCGGCACCGTGCGCTTCGTCACCCTCGATCCGGTCGATCTTCTCGACGGCGACGGATTCACCGCCCGTTTCCGAGCTGGCACCGCCTCGGTCGACGACAGCACACGTCTCGGCGCGACGCTGGCCGCCCGTGATGGCGCATGGTCGTGGCTGCTGCACGCACAGGCCCGCGAGGGGCACGAGGCGGAGAACTTCGGCAGCAACGAAGCGCCGGATGCCACGCGCACCGCCAACAATCCCAGCGACCAGCGCCAGCGTGCGCTGCTGGCGAAACTGCTGTACCAGCTCGGTGACGGCGATCGCCTGCGCCTGACGGTCGACGCTGGCGAGAGCGAGGCGACGACATCGGTGCTTTCCGCGCGCGCCGATTCGGTGGTGTTCGGGCAGCGTATCCGCGTGCTGTCTCTCGACGCCGACGACCGCAAGGACCGTGCGCGGCTTTCGGTTGATGGTGCGCACCGCTTCGGGTTCGCGATCGCCGATTCGCTGCGCTGGCAACTGCATCGGCAGGACAGCAGTACCGAGCAGTTCACGTTCGAGAATCGCGCTTCGATCGTCGGCGCCAATGCCGTGAGTCCGGTGCGCCGCGAGCGGCGGTTCGATTTCTTCCAGCGCGAGGACGGCTTCGAGCTGGTGGCCGACAAGGGCATCGGCGAGGCGACGCTCCTCTACGGCGCACAGTTGACCCGGGCCGACATCCGCCAGAAGCGCGACGGCCGCAGCCTCAACCTGACGACCGGCGCGGTGAGCAGCACGATCTTCCCCGACACCTTCCCGGTGCGCGATTTTCCGCTGAGCCGCACGCGCGAGTGGGGATTCTTCGTCCAGGGCGACCTGCCGTTCGCGGGCGGCGACCTCCGGCTGCTGCCGGCGATCCGCTATGACGACTACCGGCTCACGCCCGAGCTGGACGCGATCTTCGT
>DMHI01000066.1 GCA_003449515.1 Lysobacteraceae bacterium
CGCGCGACGGCCGTCGCGTGCTGCTGGTGCTGGCCGAGGCGCTGGTCGAGAAGGCACTGGCGCGCTACGGCGTGGCCGAAGCGACGGTGCTGGGTCGCGTCGAAGGCCGTGCGCTCGAGGGCCTCGTGCTCGCCCACCCGTTCTACGACCGCGAGATCCCGATCATCCTCGGCGACCACGTCACCGCCGACGACGGCACGGGTGCGGTGCACACCGCACCGGGCCACGGCCAGGAGGACTTCGCGGTCGGCAAGCTCTATGGCCTCACCGACCGCTACACCGCCGCGCAGATCAATCCCGTCGACGGCAAGGGCTTGTACCTGCCGGGCACGCCGCCGATCCCGACGCCGGAGGGCGAGGTCGCGATCGCCGGCGTGCACCTGTGGAAGGCCAACGACCTGATTGTTGCCGCGCTCGACGCGCGCGGCGTGCTGCTGTCGTCCGGCAAGCTTCATCACAGCTACCCGCACTGCTGGCGCCACAAGACGCCGGTGGCCTTCCGCGCCACGCCGCAGTGGTTCATCTCGATGACGCAGGCCGACCTGCGCGCCGATGCGCTGGCCGCGATCAAGGGTGTTGCCTGGTTTCCCGATTGGGGCGAAGCGCGCATCAGCGCGATGGTCGACGGCCGCCCGGACTGGTGCATCTCACGCCAGCGCACCTGGGGCGTGCCGATCGCGCTGTTCACCCATCGCGTCACCGGCGAGATCCACCCGCGCACCGTCGAACTGATGCAGGCCGTGGCCGCGAAGATCGAGCAGGGCGGGGTGGACGCGTGGTTCGCGCTCGACGCCGCTGAGCTGCTCGGCGCGGAAGCCGCCGACTACGAGAAGGTCACCGACATCCTCGACGTCTGGTTCGATTCCGGCGTCACGCATGAAGCCGTGCTCGCCGCGCGTGCCGACGAGGGACTCGGCAAGCCGGCCGACCTCTACCTCGAAGGCTCCGACCAGCACCGCGGCTGGTTCCAGAGCTCGCTGCTCACCGGCGTGGCGATGGATGGCGCAGCACCCTATCGCCAGGTGCTGACGCACGGCTTCACGGTGGATGCGCAGGGCCGGAAGATGTCGAAGTCGCTCGGCAACGTGGTCGAGCCGCAGAAGGTCATCGACCAGATGGGCGCGGACGTGCTGCGCCTGTGGATCGCCAGCGCCGACTACCGCAACGAGATGTCGGTCTCCGACGACATCCTCAAGCGCACCGCTGACGCGTATCGTCGCATCCGCAACACCGCGCGCTTCCTGCTCGGCAACCTCAACGGCTTCGATCCGGCCACGCACCTGCTGCCGAACACCGACCTGCTGTGGCTGGATGCGCAGGCCGTCGCGCGCGCGGGTGAGGTGCAGGACGAGATCACCGCCGCCTACGCGCGCTATGACTTCGCCGCCGTGGTGTCGGCGCTGCAGAACTACTGCACCAACGACCTCGGCGCGCTCTACCTCGACGTCACCAAGGACCGGCTCTACACCATGCCGGTCGACAGCCGCGGCCGCCGCTCGGCGCAGTCGGCGATGTTCCGCATCGCGCACGCGCTGACGCGCTGGATCGCACCGATCCTGAGCTTCACCGCCGACGAGCTCTGGCAGCACCTGCCCGGCGCGCGCGAGGCGCATGTGCTGTTCACGACGTGGAGCACCGACCTCGATCCGCTGAACGCGGGCGGTGCGCTGTCGAAGGACGGCTTCGCCCGCGTGATCGCGCTGCGCGAGGCGGTGGCGAAAGTGCTGGAGCCGATGCGCGCGGGTGGAGCGATCGGTGCGTCGCTCGAAGCCGAGGTCGACCTGTACCTCGATGACGCGACGCTGGGCGCGCTGGCGCCGGTCGCCGACGAACTCCGCTTCCTGTTCATCGTCAGCGAGCTGCGCCTGCATCCGGCCTCCGCCAAGCCTGTTGCTGCGGTGGCGGCCGACGGTGTGGTCGGGGCCTTCATCCGCGCTGCGGCAAGCTCGTCGTCGAAGTGCGTGCGCTGCTGGCACTACCGCGACGACGTCGGCACCCACGCCCGGCACCCGGAGCTTTGCGGTCGCTGCGTCACCAATGTCGACGGCCCGGGTGAAGAACGCCGCCATTTCTGATCCCATCCGTGACCGCGCAGCGGCGCGGGCATCCAATCCCGACCCCGAACACCGAACCCCGTGAGCCCGCCGAATACCCCTTCCGTCTCCGCGCCCACCGAAGCGCCCACGCGCAACGCCCTGCCGTGGCTGTGGCTGTCGCTGCTGATCATCGCGCTCGATCAGGCCAGCAAGCTGCACTTCCTTTCCGTGCTCGAGTACGGCGGTCCTGCGATCACGGTCATCGACGGCTTCTGGGAATGGACGCTCGCCAAGAACTTCGGCGCAGCCTTCAGTTTCCTCGCCGGCGCGTCCGGTTGGCAGCGCTGGTTCTTCAGCGCGCTGGCTATCGGCATCAGCGCCCTGCTGGTGTACTGGCTGCGGAAAATGCCGCGGTCCTACTGGCACGAAGCCCTGCCGTTCGCCTTGATCATCGGTGGCGCCATCGGCAACCTCATCGACCGCCTGCGCTTCGGGTATGTCGTCGATTTCGTGCACTGGTACTGGCGCGATTTCAGTTGGCCCGTGTTCAACGTCGCCGATTCGGCGATCGTCGCCGGCGCGGTGCTGCTGGTGGTCGCCAGCCTGTTCGGCGGCGCGCATCGGGGCGATGGACGCCGATGAATTTCGACGTGCTGCTCGCCAATCCCCGGGGCTTCTGCGCCGGCGTCGATCGCGCCATCGAGATCGTCGATCGCGCGCTGCAGCAACTCGGTGCGCCGATCTACGTGCGTCACGAGGTCGTCCACAACAAATACGTGGTCGAGGATCTGCGGGCGAAGGGCGCGGTGTTCATCGAGGATCTCGCCGAGGTGCCGCCCGGCGCGACGCTGATCTTCAGCGCCCACGGCGTCTCGCAGGCGGTGCGCAACGAGGCCGCCGCGCGCGGCTTCAAGGTGTTTGACGCGACGTGCCCGCTCGTCACAAAGGTGCACATCGAAGTGACGCGCCACTGCCGCGCCGGCCGCGACGTGGTGCTGATCGGCCACGCCGGCCACGTCGAGGTCGAGGGCACGATGGGGCAGTGGCGCAAAGAGGCCGGTGCCGGTGAGATCCATCTGGTCGAGGACGTGGCGCAGGCCGAAACCGTCATGATCGCCCAGCCCGACAACGTCGCCTTCACCACGCAGACCACGCTGTCGGTCGACGACACCAAGGACATCATCGCCGCGTTGCAGCGCCGTTTTCCGGCCATGCAGGGGCCGCGCCACGACGACATCTGCTACGCCACGCAGAACCGCCAGGACGCCGTGCGCGAGCTCGCTGCGCGCTGCGATCTGATCCTTGTGGTGGGCAGCCCGACCAGCTCCAACTCCAACCGCCTGCGCGAGCTGGCCGAGAAGAGCGGCGTCGAGGCCCACCTGATCGACGGCGCCGAGCACATCGATCCGCGCTGGGTCGAAGGCAGGCGCTGTGTGGGTGTGACCGCCGGTGCCTCGGCGCCCGAGCTGCTGGTGCAGGGCGTGATCGCGCGCCTCGCCGAACTGGGCGGCAGCGCGGCGGCCGAACTCGCGGGAAAGCCCGAGGACGTGGTGTTCGCCCTGCCGAAAGAACTCCGTATCCACCTCGTCGATTGATGGGCCGGCGCCGCCCGGAACGCCAGCGCGATTGACCCGCCCGCGCTTCGGCCCTAGACTTCCGCGCCTGCTGCCGGTGTAGCTCAGTTGGTAGAGCGGCGCATTCGTAATGCGTAGGTCGGGGGTTCGAGTCCCTTCTCCGGCACCAATCGACAAAGCCGCCCTCGGGCGGCTTTTTCGTTCCCGTCAAGGTGATTCCGCATGGCCGCGAAAGCCAAGACCGCCTATGTCTGCACCGACTGCGGCGCCAGCTACCCGAAGTGGCAGGGCCAGTGCGAGGGCTGTGGCGCGTGGAACACGCTGTCGGAAATCGTCGTCGAGCCCGCCGCGGGCAAGGCCGTCTCGCGCCACGGCAACTGGGCCGGTGCGCCGGAGCAGGCGCGCATCACGCCGCTCTCGGCGGTGAAGCACGAGGCCGAGTCGCGCGTATCGACCGGCATCGGTGAGCTTGATCGCGTGCTCGGTGGTGGGTTGGTCGAAGGCTCCGTCGTGCTCGTTGGCGGCGATCCGGGCATCGGCAAATCCACGCTGCTGCTGCAGGCCATCGCCGCGATGGCCTCGCAGGTGCGCGGGCTCTACGTCACCGGCGAGGAGTCGCTGTCGCAGGTGGCCGGCCGCGCGCAGCGTCTGGGCCTGTCGATCGACGGCGTCGATGCGCTGGCCGAAACCTGCGTCGAACGCATCCTGTCGCAGGCTGCCGCGGCCAAGCCGCGGATGATGATCGCCGACTCCATCCAGACCCTGTGGTCGGAGCTGCTCACCGCCGCCCCCGGTTCGGTGAGCCAGGTGCGCGAGAGCGCGGCGAAGCTGGTGCGCTTCGCCAAGGAAACCGGCACCGCGGTGTTCCTCGTCGGCCACGTGACGAAGGAGGGCGGCATCGCCGGCCCGCGCGTGCTCGAGCACATGGTCGACGCGGTGCTGTACTTCGAGGGCGAGGCCGGCAGCCGCTTCCGCGTGCTGCGCGCGTTCAAGAACCGCTTCGGCGCGGTGAACGAGCTTGGCGTGTTCGCGATGGGCGATCGAGGCCTCCGCGAAGTGGCGAATCCGTCGGCCATTTTCCTCTCCGGCGCGCGGCAGCCGCAGCCCGGCAG
>DMHI01000025.1 GCA_003449515.1 Lysobacteraceae bacterium
TCAGCGTCGCGAGCTTCTCGACCGTGGTCTCGGGGCGCAGGATGTTGTCGCGGTCGACGCCGCGGAACGGCACCACCAGATCGGCGTAGAAGCCGCTCTCGTAGGCCTTGGCGGCCTTGTGGTGCGATTCAAACGCGAGCTGGTCCTGCTCGGCGCGGGTGATGCCCCACTCCTTGGCCATGATCTCGCAGCTCTCGCCCATGCTCTTGCCGGTGCGCGGCTCGGCCACGCCGGGGAACTCGGGCGCCAGCTCCTTGAACGAGAAGCCCTTCAGCAGCGCCTTGAGGCGATCGGCCGGGGTCTTGGCCATGTTCATGTCGAGCAGGCGGCGACGGAAGCCCTTGCTGTGCACGATCGGCACGTCCGACGTGGTGTCGGAGCCACCGCCGATGCCGGCCTCGATCTGGCCGAGCGCGATCTTGTTCGCCACCGCGATGACGGTATCGAGCGAGGTGCCGCAGGCGCGCTGCAGGGTGATGCCCGGCGTGTACGGCGACAGGCCCGAGGACAGCGCAACCTCGCGGCCGATGTTCCAGTCGCTCGAGTGCTTGAGCACCGCACCCATCGCCACTTCGCCGAGCGGCACGCCGTGCAGGCCGAACTTCTCGACCACCGCGCCAACGGCCTTGATCGACAGGCCGAGGTTGCCGACGTCGAAATAGGCGGTGTTGTTGCGGCAGAAGGGGATGCGCTGGCCGCCGAGGATGGCGACGCGACGGGCGGGACGGGGATTCATGGACGCGGGACTCCGTGGGTGTTCAGGCCGGGGGCGTGTGCCCGGGCATCAGGCCGCAACCGGCGGCCAGAGATGGGGATGACGGTGCCAGATCGCCTCGAGCCAGGCGATGTGGAGCTGCACGTCCGGCGACGGGCCGGGTTCGGCGCGCCAGCGCGCCAGCACCGTGGACGGATGCACGCCGCCGATCAGCACCTCGCAGCACTCGGCAAAGCACTGTACGCAACGCGCGGAGAAGGCGATGTCGGCGCGCACGGCCGCGAGGCGCGCGGCGGCGGCGGCGGCACCGGCGGTGAGTCGCGCCGGATCGATCGGCAATGGCGACGGCGCGCCCGGGGCCAGCGCGTGGTCTGGCTTGCGCGCCACCATCTGCGCGAAGTGCGCGCTGTTGTCCTCGAACACCAGTTCGAGCCCGGCGGCGCGCACGTAGAGGCGCAGCTCTTCCGGCGTGCAGAACTGGTTGCGGGCGACGTCCTTGCGCTCGGCCGGGTTGCCCCGGCCGACCTGGTCGACCTCGTAGGCGAAACGCTGCCAGCCCACCGGATTCGACAGGTTCCAGTGATCGAAATAGAACAGCCCGCCGGGCTTCAGCACCCGCGCGACCTCGCGCAGGTAGAGCACCATGTCCTCCTTGTCCATGTGGATGAACACGGCCACGCAGTAGCCCTTGTCCATCGAGGCGTCGGCGAAGGGCTCGAGGTTGGGGCCGTCGACCGCGCTGGCGGTCGCGCCGGGATGCGCCGCCACACGCGCGCGGGCGAGGGCGGCCATGTTCTCGGCGATATCGATGCCATGCCAGCCGGCAAGCGCAGCAGCGAGTTGGGTGCCAATGCGCCCCACGCCGCAGCCGATCTCGAAGACCCGGTCGGAGGGCAGCAGCTCGAGCGCGGCGCGCACCTGCTGCGCAGCGAAGGCACCGGTGGCGGCGAGCACCGACTCGTCGGCGCTGCCATCGACGGCGGCCATGCCATCGGAAAGCGTGGCCGAACGTGCGTTCCACGCGGCTTTGTAGCTGTCGGGGTTCGAGGACAAGGCGCGACGCCGGCGGTTTGGACCACAATAGGGTAGACCGCAATGCCGAGACGCTGGAACCCATGAGCCCTGCGACGCCTGCCGACATGCTGAGCACCCTTGGCGCCATCGCCATCGAACAGGCTGGCGCTGCGCCGGTGGGCCGCAGCGTGCTGGTCCAGGCCGAGGCCGGCGACTGGGCGGCGGGCATCGCCGCCGATCTGGCCCGGCTGGTGCCCGAGGCCGCCGAGCTCGATCTGGTGCTGGTGGCCGCCCTGTTCGATCCGGCCGAGCTGCTGCGCCCGAATTTTCCGCGCCATGCCGCGCTGGAGACGCTCGCCGAACGCGCGCCGGGTGCGCCGGGCGGGCGGCTGATCGCCTTCGGCGGCGGGCCGGACGGCCTGCCCGATGCCCTGGCGCCACAGGCCGATCTCGGCGGTGGGCCGCTGCGCGTGCTGCCCTTCCTGCTGCGCGGCCCGGCCGCTCGCGTCGAGGCCGTGGGTCGCGCCTTCGAGGAGCGCCTGCTCGACACCGGCATGGCCAACGCCGCCACCGCGCTCGCCACCCAGTCGGCCTTCGGCCTGCGCATCGAGCACATGCGCTACCTCACCCTGCACGACCTGATGGCGATGATGGCGATGCAGTACCAGCACGCGGGACTTGGCGCCCTGTGGCCGATGATCGAGGCCGCGCTGTTCGGCGACGGCGACGAGATCCTGCTCGACGCGCCGCCGGAGCCGCTGGTGCGCTACGCCGCGGGCGCCGCGCGGATCGCGCTGATCGATGCCGAGGCCTGGGCGCTCGGCGGCTTCGTGCCACCCGGCATCGATGCCGCCACGCTGGGCGCCGGGAGGATGGCCTGGCTGTTCGATCGCTTCGAGGCGCGGCAACGGCAGATGGCGGCGGTGTTCGGCGCGCACGGCCTCGAGGTCACGTTCGACCACTGCCCGCTGGGCAAGGACGCCCGCGCCATCCTGCGCGCGGGCTGATCGCGGCGAGGCGCGATCAGCCGGGCTTTCTGCCGCGCCGCCCGGGGCCGAGCTTGCGGGCGACGGTGTTGCGGCCGACCCCGAGCTGCGCCGCCGCACGCTGGCGATGACCGGCGTGATGCGTGAGCGCGGTGGCCAGCAGGGTTTCGTCGAAGGCCTCGCGCAGGCGGTCGGCGAAGCCCTGCTCGCCGGCCACCAGACGCGCCTGCACGCTGGCCTCGAGTGCGCGGCGCCAGGCGGCGTCGCGCGGGTCGGCGTCCGCGCCGCAGGGCGCGGCGGTGGTGCCCGCTGCCGCGAGCGGAAACGCCTCGCCCCGACCCGCCTCGCGCAAGGCGGCGTCGACCGCCGCAGCGGGAATGCGCTCACCGGCGGCCAGCGCGACGAGCCTGAAGCACAGGTTGCGCAGCTCGCGGACATTGCCGGGGAAGGCGTGCTGCTGCAGGCGCTCGATGGCCGCGGTGGCGAGACGACGGCTGCCGAGGCCCATCGCCTGCGCCGCCTCGTTGACGAAGCGCGCGGCCAGCAGCGGAATATCGTCGCGGCGTTCGCGCAGCGGCGGCAGGCTGAGGCGCAGCACGTCGAGGCGATGCAGCAGGTCGTCGCGGAATTTCCCCTCGCGCACCCGCGCGGCGAGGTCCTGGTGGGTGGCCGCGATCACCCGCACATCGACGCGGATCAGCTCGCGGCCGCCGACGCGGAAGAACTCGCCCTCGGCCAGCACGCGCAACAGCCGCGTCTGCAGGCCGGCGGGCATGTCGCCGATCTCGTCGAGAAACAGGCTGCCGCCATCGGCCTGTTCGAACCTTCCCACGTGTCGTTTGCTCGCGCCGGTGAAGGCGCCCGCCTCGTGGCCGAACAGTTCGGACTCCAGCAGTTCGGCGGGAATGGCGGCCGTGTTGAGCGCGACGAAGGGCCGCGTGGCACGCGGTGATTCGGCATGCAGCGCGCGCGCCACCAGCTCCTTGCCGGTGCCGGTCTCTCCGGTGACGAGCACGGCCAGTGGCAGCTGCGCGTAGCGGCCGATGGCGCGGAACAGCGCGCGCATCGGCGCGCTGCCGCCCACCAGTTGCGCTGGGCCCTTAGGCTCCGGCACCACAGCGTCCGCACCCGTCGTCGCGGCGCTGGTGTCGGCACGCGCCTTCAGCAAATCGCGCGCCAACTGCACCGGCACATCGAGATCGAAGGGCTTCGGCAGGTAGTCGCGCGCGCCGCCGCGGAAAGCGCCGGCGGTGGTCGCCACATCGGTGTAGGCGCTCATCACCACCACCGGCAGGGTCGGATCGCGCCTGCGCAAGGCCTCGAGGAAATCCAGCCCGCCGGTGCCGGGCATGCGCACGTCGGTGAACACCAGATCGACGCGATCGCCGCTGGCCATGGCGGTCAGGGCGGCGTCGGCGCTGTCGAAGGCCTGCACGGCGAAGCCGGCTTCACGCAAGGCTTCGGCAAGCACGAAGCGCACCGTGCGGTCGTCGTCGACGACGAAGAGGCGCGCGCTCATCGCGGCGACCGCGCCGATGTGCTGGCCCGCGCGCCCGCGGCGTCTGACGCGCACCCGTCGTCGGCATCGGGCAGCGGCAGCAGCACGGTGAACACCGTGTGCCCCGGACGCGAACGGTAGGCCAGCGAGCCGCCGTGCTCGCGCGCGATCTGCTGCGCCAGCGGCAGGCCCAAGCCCGTCCCCTCAGCGCGGCCCGAGACCAGCGGCAGGAACAGGCGCTCGACCAGGTCATCGGGCACGCCGCGGCCATCGTCGCCCACCTCGATGCGCACCGCGAGGCGATGGCTGCGGTCGCCGATCAGCACCTGATGCTCGGCGCGCGTGCGCAGGGCGACGGTCGAGGCACCGCTTTCCAGCGCGTTGCGCACCAGGTTCCACACCGCCTGTGTGAGCCGATCGGCGTCGCCCAGCAGATCGGGAAGGCTGGGGTCGTAGTCGCGGACGATCTTCACCGACCAGCCGGCCTCGGCTTCGGCGAGCTGGCGCACACGCTCGAGCACGGCGTGGATGTTGGTGGGCTCGAAGGCGCGCGGCGGCGCCGGATGCAGGATGCGATCGACGAGGCCGTTCAGGCGCTCGACCTCGCTGGCGATCAGCCCGACCAGCTCGCGGCTGTCGGCATCGCTGGTGCGCCGTGACAGCAACTGCGCCGCGCCCTTCAGCCCGGCCAGCGGATTGCGCAGCTCGTGCGCCAGCCCGCGCAGCGAGGCGCTCAGCGCCTGCGGGAGCGCGGTGACGGGGTCCTCGCCGGGGAACTCCTCGACCGGATGCAGCTCGATGCGGATGACCTCGCGCGCGTCGCCGGCGTCGGTTTCCCGCAAGCACCAGAGGTCGGCAAAGCGCGCGGTGAGCCCGCCGAAGCCCAGGCCCACGCGCTGCAGGCGCAGCGCCTGCTCATCGAACGACACGCGCGGCAGTGCCGCGGCGATGCGTTCGCCGCCATCGAGCTCGTCGATGCGCAGACCAAGCAGGCGACGCGCGCTGACCCCGAGCCAGCTGGCGAAGGCCGGGTTGAGTGCCGTGATGCGCGCCCCGGTGTCCAGCCAGAACAGCGGCGTGGCGAGGCGGTCGAAGGGGCTGGCGTCGGCGGGCATGGGGCGAGTATCGCACCGCCTTGGCGCAATTCATCGTCCGTGGCCGGGCAGCACCAGCCGCATCTCGCTACCGGACTCGACGTAGCGCGCCGAGCGCAGCGGCACCGCGATGCTGCGTCCATCGTCCGAAAGCAGTAGCGGTCGAGGTCCTTCGCGCTGCGACGCGGGGAGCGCGTCAAAACGCTGTTGCGCCGTAAGCGATACGCCCATCGCCTCCATCTGCAGGAAAGCGCCGAGCAGCCGTCGCATCGCCAGGTAGTCGAGCTGCTGCTCGGCATAGCTCGCATAGCCCGGTTCAGCGACGCTGTCGAGGATGACGGATACCGGATACGCGATCCGGTCCACCCACCGCGGCACGACCTTGGCGAAGGCCGTCGGGCGATCGGACCTCGCCGCGTCCTGAGCCGCCGCGCTGCAGTGCGGCGCATACCGCTCGGCCGTCCGCGCCAGCAGCCACTCGGGGTCGTGCAGCAGCGGCAGGGCCCAAGCCGGCGCATTGGAAGGCGCCTGCGTCTCGAGATCGCCCATCACCCGGGTCAACCACTGCCACTCGCCACGCATCGCCGGGCAGAGGGTGCCCTCCACGCCGGGATCGGGGCCAACAGCGAGGGCCGCACAGCTCGCCGGCAGCGCATCCTGCGGTGCGCGGCGTCGCATGTCGGCGATCAGCAGGGCGTTCTCCCGCACGATGGCGACGCCGAGCATGCCGTCGATGAGAATGTCGGGCGTGGTCGCCCGACGCACCGCGCCCTGCGTGTCCTCACAAAGCGCCTCGAGCGCTGCCGTCGTTTGCCCTGCGGAGAAGTCGAAAGCGCGCAGCAGCCGGGACTGGACCATCCCCTGATAGGCCGGCAAGGCGCCCGCGACGGTCGTGTCGGTGCGCAGGTCGCGAAAGGCCGGGGCTCGCAGGGCCCGCGCGCTCGCCTCGAGCCAAGGTCGCCACGCGGCGATGGCGGCCGCGCTCCGCTCCGGCGAGGCCTCGATCACGTCGATGCAGGAGGTGCCGTTACCACAGACGGGCAATGCGGGCGCGCCCTCAGCGGGCCTTGGCGGCAGCGCCCGCAGAAGCTCGAAACCGTTCTCGCCCGCCGCAAGCGGAGGACGCACCTGCATGATCGCCACCGCCTCGCGCTGCGAGGCCGTGGGAGACGTCATCCGTCCATAGCCCCACAGCGCCGCCACGACGATCACCGGCAGCAGAAGGACCAGCAGGATGCGGGAGAGCCAGCGCCAAGCGGTCGCCATCGATTCGTCCTTTGCCGGCGGATGCTCGAGATTAGCAAAGGCAATCCCGCTTTCGTCAACCACCGTTGGCGACGGCGCGCGCACTCCCTCGCGCGCGCCGCAGGCCGTCGACTAGATGCCGTAATACATCGCGTACTCGAGCGGGTGCGTGGCCGCGCGGAACTTGGTCACTTCCTGCATCTTGAGATCGATGTAGCCGTCGATGAAGTCATCCGAGAACACGCCGCCGGCCTTCAGGAACTCGCGGTCCTTGTCGAGCGCGTCGAGCGCCATGTCCAGCGAGTGGCAGACCTTCGGGATGTTCTTCTCTTCTTCCGGCGGCAGGTCGTACAGGTCCTTGTCGGAAGCCGCACCCGGATCGATCTGGTTCTTGATGCCGTCGAGGCCGGCCATCATGAGTGCTGCGAAGGTCAGGTAGCCGGACTGCATCGGGTCGGGGAAGCGGATCTCGATGCGGCGCGCCTTCGGGTTGCTCACGAACGGGATGCGGCAGCTGGCCGAGCGGTTGCGGGCCGAGTAGGCCAGCATCACCGGGGCTTCGAAGCCCGGCACCAGGCGCTTGTAGCTGTTGGTGGTCGAGTTGGTGAAGGCGTTGATGGCGCGGGCGTGCTTGAAGATGCCGCCGATGTACCAGAGTGCCACCTGCGAGAGGCCGCCGTAGCCGTCGCCCGAGAACAGGTTGGTGCCGCCCTTGCTCAGCGACTGGTGCACGTGCATGCCGCTGCCGTTGTCACCGACGATGGGCTTGGGCATGAAGGTCGCGGTCTTGCCGTTGCGGTGCGCGACGTTCTTGATGATGTGCTTCAGCGTGGTGAGCTCGTCGGCCTTCTTCACCAGCGAGTTGAACTTGACGCCGATCTCGCACTGGCCGGCGTTCGCCACTTCGTGGTGGTGCACTTCCACTTCCTGGCCCACCGACGCGAGCACCTTGCACATCTCGGCGCGCAGTTCGTGCAGCGAGTCGGTCGGCGGCAGCGGGAAGTAGCCGCCCTTCACCGTCGGACGGTAGCCGTGGTTGTTGCCGTCCTGCCTCTGGTTGGTGGCCCAGGCGGCCTCGTCGGAGTAGATCTCGTAGCCGACCTTGCCCATGTCGTTGCTGAAGCGCACGCCGTCGAAGATGAAGAACTCGGGCTCCGGGCCGAAGAAGGCCTGGTCGGCGATGCCGCTCGACTTCAGGAAGGCTTCGGCGCGCTTGGCCACACCGCGCGGGCAGCGCGAATAGCCCTGCATCGTCGCCGGGTCGAGCACGTCGCAGATCAGCACGAGGGTCGGGTCGGCGAAGAACGGATCGACGAAGGCCGAGGCCGCATCCGGGAGCAGGATCATGTCGCTCTCGTTGATGCCCTTCCAGCCCGAGATCGAGCTGCCGTCGAACATCTTGCCGTCCTCGAACAGCGCCGGCTCGATGATGTTGGCCGGGAAGGTGACGTGGTGCTGCACGCCGCGCATGTCGACGAAGCGCAGGTCGACGAATTCGATGGCGTGGTCCTTGACCAGCTTCTGGACGGTTTCAAGGCTCATTTCTCAGGCTCCGGCGTGGGTGGTGGCCGTGCTTTACGCAAGGGTTGTGCCAAGAGCGAGCCACCGGCAAGCCATTGATTCGGCTGCGATGGTGCGCGGCATCGCGGCGTAATCGCACGCAGGTGGCGATTATTCGCCCCGCCCCGGGGACATTGTTCACCGGCAGCCGGAGGCCCATGGCTGCGGCGTCCCGCGCGTACACTGCCGCGCTCTGCTCCGCCCTCACCGTCCGCGCCCACCTTGAACGACCTGCTCGCCGCCCTGCTGCTCGGCCTGATCGAGGGCCTCACCGAGTTCCTGCCGATCTCGTCTACCGGCCACCTGCTGATCGCGCAGCATTGGCTCGGGCCGCAGAGCGACCTGTTCAACATCGTGATCCAGAGCGGCGCGATCCTCGCCATCGTGCTGGTGTTCCGCGAGCGGCTGGTGCGCCTCGCGCTCGACTGGCGCGCACCGGAATCGCGCGACTACCTGCTGAAACTCGGGCTGGCGTTCGCGGTGACGGCCCTGGTGGGCCTGCCGGTACGCCTGCTCGGCTGGGAACTGCCGGAAACGGTCACGCCGGTGGCCATCGCGCTGATCGTTGGCGGCGTGGCGATGCTGCTGATCGAACGCCTGCTGGCGAACCGGCCCACGCAGGCGGCGATCAGCTGGAACGTGGCGGTGTGGGTGGGCCTGGCGCAGGTGCTGGCCGGCGTGTTTCCCGGCACCTCGCGCTCGGCAGCGGCGATTTTCGCGGCCATGCTCGCCGGCGCGCTGGCGCGGCCAGCGGCGGCCGAATTCGCCTTTCTCGTGGGCATTCCGACCATGTTCGCCGCGAGCGCCTTCGCCATCCTCGAATATGCGACCAGCGCCAGTGCGCCGCGCGAGGACTGGGCCGCGCTGGGCGTGGCCTTCGCGGCGGCGGCGCTGTCGGGCTTCGTGGTGGTGCGCTGGTTCATGGGCTGGATCAAGAACCACAGCTTCGCGCCGTTCGCGCTCTACCGCATCGCGCTGGGCGCAGGCCTGCTGCTGCTCCTGCCCGCGCGCTGATCAGTCCGCCGGGTAGCCCAGCCGCAGCGCGAGCGCGCCGAGTGGCGCGAGCTGACCTTCAAGCGACTCGGGCCGCTGCCCCGTCGCCCAGCACGGCCTCGAACCGGCTGCGGATCCAGACCTCCGCGAATCCGTGCAGGTGCGCATCGAGAAGGAAGCCGCAGTGGCCGCCATGCGCGGCGATCTCGAGCCGGACGTGGGCGGGAAGGCGGAGGGCGTGGAAGTCCGCCACCGGAATCACCGGATCGTCGGCGGCGGTCAGGATCGAGGCCGGCACAGCAAGCCCGGCCAACCGGTCTCCGGCGATGGCGTAGCCGTCGAGATAGGCCTCGAGGCTGGGAAACTCGGTGTACCGCTCGACCAGGTAGCGGGTGAGGCCACGCATGTCGCGGTCGAGGTCGCCGGGCGCGAAGCGGTGGCGATCCGGGAAATGCCGGCGCTTGGCCTGCAGCGAGCGCCGCCACTTGCGCATGAAGTACCAGTGGTACAGCGGCAGCCCGCCTTCGAGCGCGCGCAGGCCGGCCTCGCCATGCACCACCGGGCAGATCGCCGCGACATGCGCGAGCCGGAGCCCGGCCGCGGGTGCGGCGTGCGCGAGGCGCAGCGCGAAATTGCCGCCCAGCGAGAAACCCGCCGCAAACCAGGGCAGATCGGGCCGCTGGGCTTGCGCCGCCTTCGCCGCCTGCACCACTTCATCCAGCCGGCAGGAGTGGAAGGGCTCGGGATTCAGATGATGCGTATCGCCGTGGTCGCGGAAATTCAGCAGCACCACGTCGAAACCGGCTCGCAGCAGGGCTGCCGCGGTGTGGCGCACGTAGCTCGACCGGTGACTGCCCTCCCAGCCGTGCAGCAGCAGGGCGGCGGCACGCGCGGGCACAGCGGCGGATTGCAGATGGAAGGCCTGCAAGGTGGCGGGGCCGGCCGGCAGCAGCCACTCGGTGGTCCGCGGTGACAACGCGGCGAGTGCGCGCTCGCCGGCGACACGGCGCGGCGGCGCCGCCGACAGTACGGACTGCAGATGACCACTGCGCAGCCAGGCAGGCGGTCGGTAGTCGGCAGCGGTAAGCATCGGCCGGCTCAGCGCGCCATCCGCGCCACGACGCGCTCGCGGCAGGTCTCGGCCATGCGCCGGCGGCCGTCCTCGCTGGGCGCCACCGGTTCGAGGAAGTGCACCTCGGCCACCCGGCCCGGCTCGCCCAGCAGGCGCACAAAGTTAGCCACGAAGCCCTCGCCGGGCGCGAAGGCCACGATGGGTTGCGCATCGCCGCCCGGGCCGTAACGCAGGGCCACCGGCTGGACCGGCACACCGGCCAGCAGCGCCGGCTGGAAGATGCGGGCGTGGAACACCCCAACCGCCGTGCCATCGGTGGCGCGCCCTTCCGGGAACACCGCCACCGGACGGCCCTGCTGCAGCCGCAGCAGCATCTGGTGCATCACGCCATGCAGCGAGTCCTGACTGCCGCGGTGGTGATAGATGGTGCCGCCCAGGCTCGCCAGCCAGCCCACCAGCGGCCACTTCTCGACCTCGGCCTTGGAGACGAAGCCGGCCCAGAGCTGGCTGTGGAACAGCTCGATGTCGATCCAGCTCACATGATTCGCCACGAACAGCACCGCGCCCGGAAGCGGGGTGCCGAAGCGCCGCACGCGGAAACCGAACACCCGCAGCAGCCCCGCCGACCAGGCGCGGATCACCCGGCTGTGGGCACTCTCGCCGCCCCAGGCCCAGCCGCCGCTGCCCGGAACGACCAGCACCAGCAC
>DMHI01000031.1:0-2747 GCA_003449515.1 Lysobacteraceae bacterium
GGGCATCACTGGCGAAGGACGGACACTGAGTGTAAATCGCGAAGATGACCCGCGATCACGCCACCTTGCCGCCCGCCCCGGCGCGGGCCCCCGAAGCCGCCCCGGGTAGCGCGTCGGATGCCGCGCCGGATACCGCCCCGATCGGCAGCGCGCGGCACCGGCCACGCGGCCTGCGCGAGGCGCTCATCGCCGCGACGCTCCGCGCCGTGCTGCGCTTCACCGTCAAGCCGCGGCTCTCGCCGTCGGTACCGATCCCCGCGCAGCGCCGGCACCTCGAGCGTTACGTCGCGCTGGCACGGCTTCCAAAGGGGGGGCGCATCGAACGCGCCACGGTCGGCGGCGTCGACGGCGAGTGGGTGCACCCGCCGCAGCCGCCAGTGAAGGCCGGGCGTGTGCTGTACCTGCACGGCGGCGCGTTCTGCGTGGGTTCGCCGGCCACGCACCGTGCGCTCACCGCGAAGCTCGCGCGAGATGCCGGGCTGCCGGTGTTCGCCGCAGACTACCGATTGGCGCCCGAGCATCCCTTCCCCGCCGCACTCGACGACGCCCTGGCGGCCTACCGCGCACTGAGGTCCGATGGCCCGGTCATCGTCGCCGGTGACTCGGCGGGCGGCACACTGGCGCTGCTGCTGGCCCAGGCGCTGCGCGACCGGGGCGATGCGCCGCCGGCCTGTCTGCTGCTGCTCTCGCCGCTGGCCGACACGACGCTGAACGGCATGCCCGATTCGGTGCCCGGCGAGGTCCTGCTGTGGAAGCGGTGGGTGGCCGCGGGCATCGGGCACTTCCGCGCCGCGCTCGCCGCTGACGACCCGCGGGTGTCGCCGATGCACGCCCCGCTCGCCGGCCTGCCGCCAACGATCGTGCAGTGGGGCAGCGACGAGCTGTTCGCTTCGGGATGTTCGACGCTGGTGGCGGCACTGCGCGCCGCGGGCGTCAGCGTGCAGGACGACATCACCACCGGGCGCTGGCACGTGTTTCCGCTGCACGCCGGAACGCTGCCGAGCGCCGATGCGGCGATCGGGCGACTGGCGCGCTTCGCCGTGCCGCACCTCGAAGCCGCCACGCCGCCGCGTGTCCGCACGCACGAGGTCGTCGTGCTCGGTGCCGGCATGTCGGGGCTGTGCATGCTGCGGACGCTGAAGCACGGCGGGCTGCACGATGTGGTGGCGTTCGAGAAGACGCCCGGACTCGGCGGCACCTGGTGGGACAACCGCTACCCGGGCGCACAGGTCGATGTTCCGGCACCGGCCTATGCGTTCTCGTTCGCGCCGAATGCCGACTGGCCGCAGCGCTTCGCCGACGCGGCCCATATCCACGCCTACCAGGAAGCCCTCGCCGCACGCGAAGGCCTGCTCGGGCATCTGCACCTCGGCACCGCGATCGAGTCAGCGACCTGGGACGAGGCCACGGCGCGCTGGCGCTTGCGCACCTCGAAAGGCGACACGATCGAATCGCGCTTTTTCGTCTGCAGTACCGGACCCTTGAGCCAGCCGCGCTGGCCCGGGATTCCCGGCCTCGACGGGTTCCAGGGCCTGAAGCTGCACACCGCACGCTGGCCCGCCGACGACCACGCACTCGACGGCAAGCGCATCGGCGTGATCGGCACCGGATCGACGGCGGTGCAGTTGATCCCGAAGCTCGCCGCGCGCGCGGAACATCTGAGCGTCTTCCAGCGCACACCGAACTGGGTGCTGCCGCGACTCGAACGCCGCTATCGCTTCTTCGACCGCTGGCTGATGCACGTGCCCGGCTATGCGCCGATGGTGCGGCTGGCGTGGGCGGCGTTTCTCGAGTGGGGGCGGCGCGGCTTCGACGAAGGCACGGCCATGCGCCGGCTGATGCTGTTCCTGGCGCGCTGGCAGCGCGGGCGCCAGCTTCGCGGTGCGGTGAAGCACCGCGCAGCGGATGCCGACAGGCCCGACGCCGACGCGCTGATCGCCGCGCTGACGCCGCCCTACCCGCTCGGCTGCAAGCGGATCATCTACGCCAACGACTACTTTCCCTGCTTCGCACGGCCCGATGTCGATCTGGTCACCGGGGCGATCACGCAGGTCACCGCGAACGGCATCGTCACCGCCGATGGCCGCGAACACCCCCTCGACGCCCTGGTCTGCGCCACCGGCTTCCAGACGGTGAACCTGCTGGCCTCGATCACCATCACCGGCCGCGATGGCATCACCCTCACGCAGGCCTGGCGCGACGGCCCCGAGGCCTACCGCGGAACCAGCGTGGCCGGCTTTCCCAACTTCTTTCTGCTGCTCGGGCCGAATACCGCGACCGGGCATACCAGCACCCTGTTCTACATCGAGGCCGCGGCCGCGCACGCGCGGGCGGCCATGCGTCGTGTCGCCGCGGGCGGCCATCGCGCCATCGAAGTGCGCGATACGGCGATGCGCGACCACAACGCCGCGCTGCAGGCGCGACTCGCCGGCTCGGTGTGGACGCGCTGCAGCAGCTGGTACAGGCTGGACAGCGGCCGCGTCGCAGCCATCTTCCCCGGCTTCACGCCCGAGTACGTGCGTGGCACACGACGGCCCGATTGGCGCGACTACACGCTGCGCTGAACCGTTGCCCCAACACGAGCGCGGCGGGCCCTTCCGGCCCATGGCGCCATCACGCGTGGCGCGCGACGATCAAGCCACCGCCCCGGACGGACCCCGCCACGCATGCCCCGCCTTCGCCCACTCGCCCTCCTCATACTGCTGCTGTGCAGCGGCCTTGCCGTCGCCGAGCCCGCACCCGCCGAG
>DMHI01000031.1:3106-3875 GCA_003449515.1 Lysobacteraceae bacterium
CCGAGCCCGCACCCGCCGAGCCGGCGCTTGCGACGCTCGAAACCGTCGTCGTCACCGGCGTGCAGCCCGGCCCCGGGCTTTGGCAGGTGCGCAAGGGCACGAACACGCTGTGGATCATGGCCACGCTGAGCCCGCTGCCGCGCCGCATGGCCTGGGAGCCGCGCGAGCTCGATGCCCTCGTCGAACGCGCTGATCGCGTCATCGCACCGCCCGGTGTCGACATCGATGCCGAGATCGGCTTCTTCGGCAGACTGCGCCTGCTGCCCAGCGCCCTGCGTGCGCGCAACGATCCCGACGGGCGCACGCTCTCCGCGGTGCTGCCGCCCGGGCTTTACGCGCGCTGGCAGGCGCAGAAGGCGATCTACATGGCGCGCGATCGCCGTGTCGACGAGCGTCGACCGGTGTTCGCCGCCTATGCGCTGATGGACGAAGCGATCGAAGACCTCGACCTGCGGCGCGACAACATCGTCTGGGAGCGGGTGCAGCGCGTCGCCCGGCGTGTCGATCGCGACATCGTCGATCCGGATGTGCGGATCACCATCGACGATCCACGCGAGGCACTGCGCGAGTTCGAGCGTTCGCCGGTCGACGACATCGCCTGCATGGAGGCGACGCTGACCCGCCTCGAATCCGACACGCAGGCGATGGTCGATCGCGCCAACGCCTGGGCCGTCGGCGATCTGCGCACGCTGGAGGAACTCGCCTTCGACAGCGAGATCCGCGCCTGCGCGCTGGCCCTGCTCGGCAGCGACGCGCTGAAGAAGCGTGG
>DMHI01000058.1 GCA_003449515.1 Lysobacteraceae bacterium
GGCGGCGGGCGGCGCGCTCGGCGACGAGCGTACCGTGGGCCTCGCGCTGAAGGGCTTCCTGGTCTACTCGGCGGTGATCCTGAGCTTCCTGGGGGGCGTGCGCTGGGGGCGGGTGATGGCCGGCGGTGGCGCGGGGCCGGGCTACGTCCTGGCGGTACTGCCCAGTCTGTGGGCGTTCCCGGCGTTGTTCCTGCCGCCGCCCTGGGCGCTCGCCGCGCTGGCGCTGGGCTTCGCGCTGGCACTGTGGTTCGACACCCGTGCCGACACGCTGCCGGCTACGCCGGGCTTCCGCCTGCTGCGCCAGCGCATCAGCGCCGCGGTGATCGCCAGCCATGCCGCCGCGCTCGGGCTCTGGACGCTTCACGGCGGCGGCACCTGAGCCCCTTGCATTGCCACGCCGGGGCGGTGGGGCGACAATCCAGCGCCCGCCGCGCCGCGGTGGTCCCTCACGATGGAGCTTGTTTCCCCATGCTGAACACCCGTTCCTTGGCGTCCGCCCTCCTGCTCGGCCTGAGCGTCCTGGCGGGCGCCGCCGTCGCCCAGACCCCGACGGCCGCGCCGGCCGCCGGCCCCGCCACGCTGACCCTTCCCGAAATCAGCGGCCTGCAGACCGATCGCCAGAAGGTCAGCTACATGATCGGCCTGCAGATGGCCAACAGCCTGCAGCAGGTCAAGGACTACATCGACCCGGCCACACTCACCAAGGCGGTGCAGGCCGGCCTCTCCGGGCAGGGCAGCCTGATGACGCCGGAGCAGGCGCAGCAGGTGGGCATGGCATTCGGCCAGTTCATGCAGGCGCGCGAGATGGCGCGCATCGCCGAAGAGGGCGCCCGCAACCAGGCCGCTGGCGATGCCTTCCTGGCGCAGAACCGGACCAAGCCCGGCGTCCGCGTGACCGAGAGCGGCCTGCAGTACCAGGTGATCCGCGCCGGCTCGGGCGCGAAGCCCACCGCCGCCGACACCGTCAAGGTGCACTACCGCGGCACACTGCTCGACGGCAAGGAGTTCGACAGCTCCTACGCGCGCAACGAGCCGGCCACCTTCCCGCTGGCTGGCGTGATCCCGGGCTGGACGGAGGGCGTGCAGCTCATGCCGGTGGGCGCGAAGTACACGTTCTGGATTCCGGCCGCGCTGGCCTACGGTCCGAACGGTGCCGGCCAGGACATCCCGCCGAACGCGACGCTGAAGTTCGAGGTCGAACTGCTCGAGATCGTCAAGCAGGACGCCGCCGCGGCCGCGCCCACGCAGTAATCCCCGGGCGATTCGTCATGCAAGGGTCGCGGTGCGCTGCGACCCTTGTTTTTTTTGAAGGCGGGGAGGGCGCGCATGCGCGTCAGTGTGTTTGGAACGGGCTACGTGGGGCTGGTCACCGGCACCTGCCTTGCCGAAGTGGGGCATCAGGTCACCTGCGTCGATGTCGACGCGGCGAAGATCGAGGGCTTGAACCGCGGCGTGCTGCCGATCTTCGAGCCCGGCCTCGAGGAACTGGTGAAGGCCAACCAGCGCGCCGGCCGGCTGCAATTCACCACCGATGCCGCCGCCGCGATCGCCTCGGCGCGGGTCATCTTCATCGCCGTTGGCACGCCACCCGACGAGGACGGCAGCGCCGACCTGCGCCATGTGCTCGCCGTGGCGAAAACGCTGGGCCGGCACCTTGCCGAGCCGAGTGTCATCGTCAACAAGAGCACGGTGCCGGTGGGCACGGCCGATCGCGTGCGCGAGACGATCGCCGCCGAGCTGGCCGGCCGTGGCGCCGACATCGACTTCCAGGTCGTCTCGAACCCCGAGTTCCTGAAGGAAGGCGCGGCGGTGGCCGATTGCCTGCGCCCCGACCGCATCATCCTCGGCAGTGGCGACGCCGCGGCGATCGAGACGATGAAGCGCCTGTACGCGCCGTTCAACCGCAACCACGAGCGCGTGATCGTGATGGACGAGCGTTCGGCCGAGCTGACCAAGTACGCCGCCAACGCGATGCTGGCGACCAAGATCAGCTTCATGAACGAGATGGCGAACATCGCCGAGCGGGTGGGTGCCGACATCGAATCGGTGCGCCACGGGATCGGCAGCGATCCGCGCATCGGCTGGCACTTCATCTACCCCGGTGCCGGCTACGGCGGCAGTTGCTTTCCGAAAGACGTGCAGGCGCTGGGCCGCACCGCCCGCCAGCACGGTTATGGTGCGGTGATCCTCGAGGCGGTCGAAGCCGTCAACGAACGCCAGAAGGGCAAGCTCTTCGAGTTGATCGAACGCCACTTCCACGGCCATATCGAAGGCCGGACCTTCGCTGTCTGGGGGCTGGCGTTCAAGCCCAACACCGACGACATGCGCGAGGCCTCGAGCCGCACGCTGCTGCAGCAGCTCTGGGCCGCGGGTGCCCGGGTGAGGGCGCACGACCCGGAGGCCATGGACGAGGCGCGGCGGATCTTCGGCGAACGCCCCGACCTCGCCCTCTGCGAGACCCCGGAGGCGGCGCTTGTGAGTGCCGACGCGCTGGTCGTGGTGACCGAGTGGAAAGCGTTCTGGAGCCCGGATTTCGCCTCGCTCCGGGCCGCCTTGCGCGAAGGCGTCGTGTTCGACGGCCGCAACGTCTACGATCCCCGGCAAGTGGAGGAGGCCGGACTGGCGTACTACGGCATCGGTCGCGGCCGCAGCCTCCGCGCCCTGCCTTGAACGCACGTATGCCCAGCCCTGACCGCGACCACAACGCCGAGCACCGCCTCACCGAACTCGAAACCCGCCTGGCCTTCCAGGAGCAGGCGCTGCAGGAGCTTTCCGAAGCCCTCGCCGACGCCCGCATCGAGGGCCAGAAGACCCGCGAGCTCCTCATCCGCGTGCTTGACGATCTCAAGCAGCTCCGCCGCGCGCTGATGGCCGACCCGGCCAGCGAGCCACCGCCGCCGCACTACTGATCGACATGAGTGACAGCCTGAAAGACCAACTGCTCGGCCTCGGTTTCAAGCCGGCGCCGAAGCCCGAGCGCAAGCCCGAAAACAAGCCCGAGCGCAAGCCCGAACGGCATGCCGGCAAGCCGGCCGCGCGCCGCGATGGCGGGCATCGGCCGCAGGAGATCGATCTCGGCAAGGCCTACGCGCTGCGCGCCGAGACCGAGAAGCGCGAGCGCATCGCCGCCGAGGCCGCCAAGCAGGAGGCCGCGCGGGTGCGCCGCGAGGCCAAGGCCCGACTCGATGCCTTCCTTGCCGGCAAGGCGCTGAACGACGCGACCGCCGAGCACGTCCGCCACTTCCCCTACGGCGGCAAGATCAAGCGCGTGCACGTGACGCCGGAGCAGCTCAAGGCGCTGAACGCCGGCGAGCTCGGCGTGGTGCAGAGCAACGGCCGCTACCTGCTGGTGACGGCCGCCGTGCTGGTGGAGGCGAAGGCGATCTTCCCGGACGCCATCGCGCTGGAAGTCGACCCGAACGCGCCGGCCGGCAGCGACGACTACGCCGATCCGCAATACCAGGTGCCGGACGATCTCGTCTGGTGATGCCGCCGATCCGGCACCGGCCTGCAGCCGGCGCCGGATCCGCCACAAGGCCTCGATCAGCGATCGTCATTCGCCATCGATGGAAGCCCCGGGCGTGGCGGGTGCGGCGCTTTCCGCAAGAAAGCCGCGGTTGCGCAGCAGCGGTTCGACCGCTGGTTCGCGTCCACGGAACGCCACGTAGGCCGCCATCGGCGGCCGCAGATTGCCCGCCGAGAACACGTACTTGCGCAGGCGCTCGGCGGTTTCCGGGTGGAACAGGTCGCCCGTCTCCACGAAGGCGTTGAAGCCGTCGGTGTCGAGCACTTCCGACCACAGGTAGCTGTAGTAGCCCGCCGAGTAGCCGCCGGCGAAGATGTGCGCGAAGTGCGGGCTGCGGTGGCGCATCGGGATTTCCGGGATGGCGCCGATCCGCTCGAGCGCCTGCTTCTCGAAGGCGGCCACGTCGATGCCCTTGGCGGCGTCGGCCGAGAGCTTGTGGAAATCCATGTCGACGAACCCCGAGGCGAGGAACTCGACGGTGGCGAAGCCCTGGTTGAAGGTCTGCGAGGCGATCAGTCGCTGCTGCAGTTCCACCGGCATCGAGGCACCCGTGGTCAGGTGGGTGGCGAAGCGGTTGAGGATCTCCGGCTGCAGCAGGTAGTGCTCCATGATCTGCGCCGGGAACTCGACGAA
>DMHI01000104.1 GCA_003449515.1 Lysobacteraceae bacterium
TCGGCGCCGTGCACTCGGTGGTGTTCGGCGGCTTCGCGCCGCAGGCCGTGGCCGACCGCATCGCCGACTGCGGCAGCACGCTGGTGATCACCGCCGACGAGGCGCGCCGCGGCGGCAAGCGCATCGCACTGAAGGCCACCATCGACGAAGCACTCACCCTGCCCGGAACGACGACGGTGTCGACGGTGCTGGTGGTGCGCAACACCGGGGCCGCCGTGCCCATGCAGATGCCGCGCGACCGCTGGTACGAGTCGGTGGTGGAAGGCCAGCCCGACACCCACGCCGCACCGGCGATGAACGCGGAAGACCCGCTGTTCATCCTCTACACCTCGGGCAGCACCGGCAAGCCGAAAGGCGTGCTGCACACCAGTGGCGGCTACCTCGCGTGGGCCAGCTGGACCTTCCACGCGGTGTTCGACCACCACGCCGACGACGTGTTCTTCTGCACCGCCGACGTGGGCTGGATCACCGGCCACAGCTACCTCGTCTACGGGCCGCTCTCGAACGGCGCCACCAGCGTGATGTTCGAGGGCGTGCCCACCTGGCCGGATTCCGGCCGCCTCTGGGACATCGTCGACCGCCACGGCGTCACCATCCTCTACACCGCGCCCACCGCCATCCGCGCGCTGATGCGCGACGGCGACGAGCCGGTGAAGCGGCGCTCGCGCAAGAGCCTGCGCCTGCTCGGCACCGTCGGCGAGCCGATCAACCCCGAGGCCTGGCGCTGGTACCACCGCGTGGTCGGCGACGAACGCTGCCCGGTGGTGGATACCTGGTGGCAGACCGAGACCGGCGGCATGCTGATCTCGCCGGTGCCCGGCGCGGTCGCGGCCAAGCCCGGCTCGGCCACCCTGCCCCTGCCCGGCATCCGCCCGGCCCTGGTCGATGCCGACGGAAACATCCTCGAGGGTGCCGCCAGCGGCAATCTCGTGCTGCTGGGCTCGTGGCCGGGCCAGATGCGCACGGTCTACCGCGACCACCCGCGCTTCATCGACACCTACTTCAAGGCCTATCGCGGCCTGTACTTCACCGGCGACGGCTGCCGTCGCGACGAGGACGGCTACTACTGGATCACCGGCCGCGTCGACGATGTCATCAACGTCTCCGGCCATCGCATCGGCACGGCGGAAGTCGAGAGCGCGCTGGTGGCACACGCCAAGGTTGCCGAGGCGGCGGTGGTTGGCTTCCCGCACGACATCAAGGGGCAAGGCATCTATGCCTACGTGACGCTGAAGGCCGGCATCGAGATGGACGCCGCGCTGCTGGCCGAGCTGAAGCAGCAGGTGCGCGGCGAGATCGGCCCGATCGCCCAGCCCGACCACATCCAGTTCGCCCCCGGGCTGCCAAAGACCCGCAGCGGCAAGATCATGCGGCGCATCCTGCGCAAGATCGCCGAGAACGCGCCGGACCAGTTGGGCGACACCACCACGCTCGCCGATCCGGCGGTGGTGCAGCACCTGGTGGAGCACCGGCTGGTGCGCTGAAAGCCGTCGGCACCGATCGGCGGCACCGTCTTGCAATAGTCCCATACTGGGACTATGGTTGAGGCCTCGCACGACCAAGGACTGCCATGCGGGTCATCGCCCGGAGCACGCTCGAGGCGTTCTGGAAGCAGCACGCCGACAGCGAACAGCCCTTGAAAGCCTGGTATGCCGAGGCAAAGCACGCCGTTTGGAAGACCACGAGCGATATCAGGAAGGCCTACGCCAGCGCCAGCTTTCTGCAGGACAACCGCGTGGTCTTCAACATCAAGGGCAACACCTACCGCCTCGTCACCCACATCCACTACGGCACAGAGACGGTGCTGATCAAGTTCGTCGGAACGCACGCCGAGTACGACCGGATCGACGCGCGGACGATCGGGAAACCCTGAGAACGAAGACGCCCATGGACATCCGCCCCATCCGCACCAAGGCCGACCACAAGGCCGCCCTCCGCGAGATCAGCGCGCTCATAGACGCCGACCCGAAGCGCGGGACGCCCGAGTTCGACAAGCTCGACGTCCTCGTCACCCTCGTCGACGCTTACGAGGAAAAGCGCCATCCGATCGCGCCGCCCGACCCCATCGAAGCCATCCGGTTCCGCATGGAGCAGCTTGGCCTGACCGCCAAGGATCTCGCCAGATCCATCGGCCAGACGAATCGCGTCTACGAGGTGCTGAACCACAAGCGCGATCTCACGCTGCCGATGATCCGCAGGCTGCACGAGCAGCTGGACATTCCCGCGGAAACGCTGATCCGCGAACCGCAGCGGGTCTGAATGGAAAGGCGATCCAAGCGTCGGTGATCTCCGGCAGTGCGTCGACGTCAGGAGAGGAGGGGTGGAGTTTTTTCGCTTCGCGTTCGTGGCAGTGCCTCATGCCGATGATGCGTCTTGCAGAGCCACGCGGCGTCGCAGGTGATTCGCACGACTTTTTTGCAGCTGCGGAAATAGTGCCGTCAACCGGTGCCGTCCTCACGCCCCCCACCGCTGCCCGCTGGCATCCGGCGTGGCCCGCCCCAACGCCGCCAGCATGTCCAGCAGCGCGGGCAGGCGCTTCTTCCACGGCCCACGCGCGGTGAAGCGCGCGGCGATCTCGTCCAGCGACAGCGGCGTGCGGCTGGCGGCCAGCAGCTCGGCCACCGCGCGCACTTGCGCCACGGGTTCTTTCGGCCACGGCAGCGGCTTGGCGGCGGGCGCGGGCGGGGCCGCCGTGCCGGCTTCGTCGCCAGCGTCGTCATCGGGGCTGTCGGCCGGCAGCTCGGCCTGCTCGGGCGCGCGCTGCACCGCCGGGTTCTGGAACTCGGGCCGCAGCCAGCGCACGAGCCCGCGCGCCTCCTCGGCGGCGCGCTCGGCGTTCAGCGCAACGAGGCGTTCGAGCACCGCATCGTCGAAGGCGCGCTTGGCGTCCTCGCGGGTCTGGCCCGCGCCCGCCGCGTCGTTGCCGTGCGCCACGCGCAGCAGCGGCAGCAGGTCGGCCCAGCCGTAGGCCTGCAGCACCGCAGCGTCGATCTCGTCGTGGATCTGCCGCAGCACCGACACCAGCCCCTGCTCGTGGATGACGCGCTCTTTGGGCTCAAGCGCCTCGCCGCTGCGGAGCTTCTCCAGCACGTTGTACATGCCGGTGAGCGTGAGGTTGGGGTGCGCGGCCTGCTGGCGCTTGCGGTGGGCGTCGAGCTGTTCGCCGAGG
>DMHI01000021.1:0-2906 GCA_003449515.1 Lysobacteraceae bacterium
CGTGCTTCATCTCGTCGATCGATTCCTTGTGGCTGTGCTCGCCGAGCGCCTTGAAGCCCCAGTTCTTCAGCATGCGCCCATGCAGGAAATACTGGTTGATGGCGGTGAGTTCGTTGTAGAGCACCTTGTTGAGGTGCTGGATGACCTGCGGGTCGCCCTTCATGGTGTCTGCTCCGTGCGTTGGGTGCGCGCAAGCCTAGCGCGCGCATGCGCACGAAGGCGGAACGCGAATGCGTCGCCAAAGCGATGGAGCGCAGCGTGATCGGGGATGCGCGGGTGCGCTCAGGCGGCGATCGGCAGGCCAAGGCCGCGGGACTGCGTCCGCGCCTGGGTGATGGCTTCGGCGGCGTATTCGCGGCAGCAGCCGCAAGTGCTGCCGCAACCGGTGCGGCTGGCGAGCGACTCCAGGCTGTCGCAGCCCTCGTCGACGGCGCGCTGGATGTCGCGGTCGGTCACCCCGTTGCAGACGCAGACGTACACGGCTCTCATCCAGCAATACGAACAGTTCGCATTACATGACGGCCCGGGCCGGCTGTCAAGTGCCGTGGTGGTGCTGGGTAGAGGCCGCTCAGGTAAAGGCAGGGCGAAAGCCCGTTGGCGGGTTCGAATCCCGCCCCGAGCCCGTCATTGCAGGGGCCTTGGATCTCGATTAGCGTCTGCGTCATGGCCGTGACGACCGGAAAGTCGCCAGGCCGGTCCCGTGAGCCTCCCGGGTCCACAGATGCGGATGTGGCGCACCGCCTCGGCCATCACAGCTCTCCTTTGACCGAATGTTGGCCTTGGAGCGGCTCGTCGTTTGCGACGAGCGCCGACAAATCAAGCCATGCGGCGTCCGTCACGCGCGCCGAACACCGCGCGCCGCACCGGTGCCGGGCATCGGGAAGTCCGGCTCGGGCACCGCCTCCGCGCCCGCCACTCCGCGCGCCGCCTTGGCCACATGGCCGAGGGCACGGGCATAGACCTCGCGCTTGAAGTGGACGACATGCTCCACCGGGTACCAGAAGTCGACCCAGCAGAAGCGGTCGAATTCCGGCTTGTCGCAGGCATCGAAGCGCACCTCGTCGTCGTCGCAGAGCATCCGCAGCAGGAACCACACCTGCTTCTGGCCGATGCAGCGCGGCCGCTCCGCCGGCCTCACGCAGCGCGACGGCAGCCGGTAGCGCAGCCAACCGGGGGTCGAGTGCAGCAGTTCCACCTGCTCGGGGCGCAAGCCGATTTCCTCGCGCAGCTCGCGGTACATCGCCTCGACCGGCGTCTCGTCGCTGTTCATGCCGCCCTGCGGGAACTGCCAGCCGTCGCGATGCACGCGACGCGCCCAGAACAGGCGACCGTCATCGCGCATCAGGATGATGCCGACATTGGGGCGGTAACCGTCCGGGTCGATCACCGGTCGGACTCCGAATTCACTGCGGCCACGATGCCACAGCGGCTCGCACGCCCTCAAGCGCCGCGTGGCTCGCCACGAAGTGCGGCGAGGATCTGCCCGCCGGCATGGTCGGCCGCGTCCTGGAAGGGCTGGAAGACCCGATCCACGCCGAGTCCACGCAAGCGATGGGCGGGAAGGTGTTCGCGCACCACAACGGCGATGCGCCCGCTGAAGCCGGTGCCGCGAAGCCCGCCCAGCAGCGTCCGCTGGTCCTCGAACTGCGGCAGGGCGCTGATCACCCATTGCACTCCGGACAAGGGCAGCCGCTCGACAAACTCGGTGCTTTCCGCGTCGCCGAAACACACCGGCAGCTTGCGGCGGTGCAGGCGGTCGACGTTCTCGGGGTCGAAATCGATCCCCAGCACGGGCACTCCCTCGGCGTGCAGGCGCTCCAGCACGCGGCGGCCGTAGCGGCCTAGCCCGAACACCAGCACCTGCGGCGCCGGTATTTCCGCCAGCGCCGAGCGTGCCTCGTCGGTCTCGCGGAAAGGATTCCGGCGCTCGAACGCACCCAGCCACGGCGACAGCCGCTCATACAAGGGCGCCGAGTAGAGGATCATGTAGGTGGACAGCGTGATCGTGATCAGGCCGACGAGGGTGGTCAGGCTCAGCGCCTCCTCGCCGATGTGCCCCAGCGTGATGCCCATGGCCACAAAGACGATGGAGAACTCGCTGATCTGCGCCACGGTGAGGCCGGCGAGGAAGCCGGTGCGCTTGCGGTAGCCCATGAACCCCATGATCGCCATCACGATCAGCGGGTTGCCGATCAGCACGAACAGGGCGAGCAGGGTTGCCGGCAGCAGTTCGTCGGCGAGTGTCGAGAGATCGAGCTCGAGCCCGAGATAGATGAAGAAGAACAGCAGCAGGAAATCGCGGATGCCGCCCAGCCGCGCGTTGATCGCCTCACGGAACCGGGTTGAGGCCAGGGTGAAGCCGGCGATGAAGGCACCGGCCTCCATGCTGAAGCCGGCCCAGGCCCCGAGCGCGGCCAGCGCGACCGCCCAGCTCAGGGCGAAGATCAGCAGCAGCTCCTGCGAGCGCGCCATCTGCGCGACCAGCCACGGCATCACATAGCGCATGAGCACGAACACCGCGACGACGGCGGCGGCGATGCGCCAGGCGATCGACACCACCAGAGCAACGGGGTCGGACGACGCCTCGCTCGCGCCCGGCCCGCCGAGCGCGCTCATCACCATCATGGCGAGCACCACGGCGATGTCCTGCACGATCAGGAATCCCACCGCGATCCGTCCGTGCAGCGAATCCAGCTCGCGTTTGTCCGACAGCAGCTTGACGATGATGATGGTGCTGGAGAAGGTCAGCGCCACCGCCACGTAGAGCGCCGTCATCGGGTCCTTGCCGAGCGCCAGCACAAGAAAGAAACCGATGACGCTGGTGAAGGTGAGCTGGCCGAGCCCGGTCGCCAGAGCCACCGGGCCGATATGGCGCACGTGGCCAAGGTCCAGCTTCAGCCCGACGA
>DMHI01000021.1:3271-3904 GCA_003449515.1 Lysobacteraceae bacterium
GCGACACCGATCTGGGCCAGCAGGGCGATCTGGTCTTTCGCCGAGACCAGCCCGAAGCCGGCGGGCCCAAGGGCGATACCGACAACGATGTAGGCGATCAGGATGGGCTGGCGGAGGCGGGCGAACAGCAGGCCCGCCAGTGCCGCCACCAGCAGGATGAGGGCGAACTCGCCGAAGGGGCCGGAATGCATCTCAGCCCTCCAGCGTGCTGGCCGGCACGCGCACGTGCCCTTCCATCAGCACGCGGGCCGAGCGCGACATCAGCGCGCGGCGCACCACCCACTGGCCGTCGACCGCTTCAGCCGCCGCACCCACCCGCATCGTGCCGCTCGGGTGGCCGAAGGTGACGGCCTCGCGGGCGCCGCCGCCCGCCGCTTCGTTGACCAGCGTGCCGGGAATCGCCGCGGCGGTGGCGATGGCCACCGAGGCCGTGCCCATCATCGCGTGGTGCAGCTTGCCCATCGACAGCGCGCGCACCACGAGATCGATGTCGGTCGCCGCGACGGACTTGCCGCTCGACGCCGTGTAGTCCGCCGCGGGCGCCACGAAGGCGACCTTCGGCGTGTGCTGGCGTTTGATGGCTTCGTGGGCCGTCTTGGCGAGGCCCATGCGCAGCGCGCCGGCGGTGGAGAT
>DMHI01000214.1 GCA_003449515.1 Lysobacteraceae bacterium
CGTAGACCGCGCGATGCCGGGCGATCGGACGCAGCCCGGCGAACGCCGCACTCACCACCCGCACCGCGAAGTGGCTGCGGCCGTCGGCGGCCCCGGCGTGGCCGTGGTGCTTGTGGCTGTCGTCGATGACGACCAGCGCGACCGGCACCAGCGCAGCGCGCAGTCGCGCTTCGATGGCCGCGGCGCGGGCCTCGCGCGGCAGCGTCGCCGTGGCCGCGTTGGCGGCGCCAAGGCCGGTCATGGCCGCACCGGCAGGAAGGGCTGCACGTCGACGTTGGCGTACACGCCTGCGGCGACGTAGGGATCATCGGCCCCCCAGGCCTTCGCCGCGGCGAGGTTGTCGAAGGCGGCGACGATCAGGCTGCCGGTGACGCCCCCCTCGGCATCGCGTCCGACGATGAGGCACCAGCGCGCGGAAACCATCGGATTTTGCATTCCGCGATTCTAGCCGATACGGCCTTCCGCTAGACTCCAGCCGTGCCGGATCGCTTCCAAGGAGAAGCCATGCTGTCGCTCCGCCCGCTGCTCCTCGGTTTCGCGTTTGCCGCCGCAGGCCTCGCCGCCCCCGTGTTGGCCCAACCGCTGGCCTTCTCGCTTGCTGAAGGCAACGAGATCGCCCTGCCGCAAGACCTCACCCCGGTCAACACGCTCCGGCTCGTCAACCTGCGCTGGTCGCCGTTCGCCGGTCGCAAGGCGCGCGTGGCGGTGAGCCGGATCGACAACACCTCGGGCATCGCCAGCTACACCGCCAACGACCAGTACGGCTCGACCAACGTCGAGTGGGCCTTCCAGACCGTGCCGGTGAACGGCATCGAAGCGATGATCACCGACGCGTTGAATGCCAGCGGCCGCTTCCGGCTGGTGGAGCGCCAGGCCATCGGCAACGTCATGCAGGAGCAGGACTTCGGTGCCAGCGGCCGTGTGGCCGCGCCCTCGGCCGCAGGCATGGGCGGCATCCTCGGTGCCGAGTACCTGATCGAGGCGGTGATCACCTCGTACGACCCGGGCACCAGCGCCAGGACCACCAATGTCGGCGGTATCGCCAACGCGCTGGGCGGCAGCCGCCTCGGCGGCCTGGGCGCGCTGGCCGGCGGCCTCACGGTGAATTCGGCCGCGGCGTCGCTGGGCATGAACATCCGCCTGATCGACGCGACCACCAGCGAGGTGATGTTCACCCGGCAGATCGAGCGCGAGATCAGGGAATCCGGGATCGGGTTCGGCGGCGTGGGCTTCGGCGGCGGCGGCGCGATGGGCGGCTTCGTCGGTGCCTATTCGCGCACCCCGATCGGGCAGGCCGTGATGGCTTCGATCAACGAGGCGGTGTACGAATTGGCCAAGCAGGTGGGATCGAAGCCGGTCAGCGGCTCGATCATCAAGGTGGAAGGCGCGCAGGCCTACCTCAACCTCGGCATGGGCGCCGTCAGCAGCGGCGAGCGCCTCGCGGTGGTGCGCCCCGGCGAGGCGCTGATCGACCCGGAAACCGGCATCGCGCTGGGCTCCACCGAAACGCCGGTGGGCGAGGTGCTGGTCACCTCGGTGCAGGACCGTTTCAGCATCGCCGCCGTGCAGGGCAGCGCCCGACTGCAGGCTCGTGACCGCGTGCGGTCACTGGCGCCGCCGGTGCCGATCGAGTTCGGGCCGATGGTCGAGGAACTGGCGACGCGACCGAAGGCGCCACGACGCTGAGCACCCTCGCCGCTGACGGCGGTCCATCCCTGCTCGACGCCGAAACCGTTCAGCGCGATCGATCCGCGCTCGCCCGGGAGTACGGTCGACGGGATGCGGCGCGGTGAGCGTCACCGCCGGCGAAGCCCAGCGCCTCAGCGTGCATCCCACCACGCCGCAGGCCCGGCTGATCGAACGCGCAGCACAGCGGATCGCCGGCGATGGCCTCGCCATCTGCCCCACCGATGCGGGCTACGCGCTGGTCTGGAGCCTGAACGGAACCGCCGCCGAGGAGCGCGCCCGGCGCCTGCGCCAACTGGACAGCCGCCACCCCTTCACCCTATTCTGCCGCTCCATCAGCGACGCCAGCCGCTTCGCCCGGCTCGATGACCCGGCCTTCCGCCTGCTGCGTCGCCTGAGCCCCGGACCCGTCACCTTCATCCTGCCGGCCTCCGGGCAGCTCCCGAACCGTTTGAAGCAAAGCGCCCGCAGCAAGCGGCGCGATATCGGCATCCGTATCCCCGAGCATCCAGTCGCGAAGGCGCTGCTGGAGGCCTGCGGTGAGGTGCTGCTGTCGACCACACTGCGGTCGCCCGAGATGGACGCCGACGAGGCGCCCTTCCTTGGCCATGAGGCCGACGAAGTGGCCGACCTCTGGCTGCACGCCGTCGATGTGATGCTCGATGCCGGCCACTGCGCGCCGGGCCCGACCAGCATCATCGACTGCACCCTGCCCGCCCCCGACGTGGTGCGCCAGGGCTTCCAACCGGTGCACCTCGACTGACCTCAGGCCGCACCGTCCGCTGTTCCCGCACCCCGGAGCCTCCGTGGTCCACACTGCAGCACCCGCCCGATGACCGGCTCGCCGGAACCGGGCCACCGCGAAGACCGGTTGACCGACGCATCCCCCGCAACGGGTGCTGCGGACATGGGTGCGGCCGCCGCCGCCGTGGGCATCGTCAGCATGTTTCCGGCACCGCCGCAGCAACAGGAAATGCCGCTGGCGATCGTGCACGGGCAGCCGATCCTGCAGATGCCGCAGGACCTCTACATCCCGCCGGACGCGCTCGAGGTCATCCTCGAGGCCTTCGAGGGCCCGCTGGACCTGCTGCTCTACCTGATCCGCCGCCAGAACCTCGACATCCTCGACATCCCGGTCGCCGAGATCACCCGCCAGTACATCGGCTACATCGACGTGATGCAGGAGCTGCGCTTCGAACTCGCCGCCGAGTACCTGGTGATGGCCGCGATCCTCGCCGAGATCAAGTCGCGGATGCTGCTGCCCCGCCCGCCGAGCGAGGAAGGCGTCGAAGCCGATCCGCGCGCCGAGCTGGTGCGCCGCCTGCAGGAATACGAGCGATTCAAGAAGGCCGCGGAAGACATCGACACGCTGCCCCGCCTCGAGCGCGACACGGTGGTGGTGCATGCCGACCCGGGCGAGAAGCAGATCCGCGTCGAGCCGCCCCCGGTGGACCTGCGCGAGATGCTGCTGGCCCTGCGCGACGTGATGAAGCGCGCCGAGCTGTTCAGCCACCACGCCATCGAGCGCGAGCGACTGAGCGTCCGCCAGCGCATGGGCGAGTCGCTGG
>DMHI01000093.1:0-4450 GCA_003449515.1 Lysobacteraceae bacterium
GGGCGCGCCGGCCACGCCGGCGGCGGGGGCTGCGCCGCCTTCGAGGCGGGCCAGCCGGGAATCGAGGTCGAGGTACTGCTCGCGCGCCGCCTGCCGGAGCTGGGCGTTGTCGTTCTGCAGTTGTTCGACGAGCCCGCGCAGCGAGGAAACCTCCTGCTGCAGGGCGTTGAGACGGTTCAGCGTCTCGATGTTGGCCTGCGCATTGTTCTGCGATGCCGCCTGTGCCTCGAGGCGCTCGACGCGCTCGGCGAGGCTGGCGCGCTGCGCCGAAGCGCAAGCGGCGGCCACGAGGGCCGCCGCTGCGATTGCGAGCTGGATCGCGCGCAAAACCGGATCCGCTTAGCGGGCGGTGTAGACGATCTCGACGCGGCGGTTCTGCGTCCACGCCGTCTCGTTCGAGGCGGCGTCGACCGGACGCTCCTCACCGAACGACACGACCGTCAGCTGGCCCGCCGAACCACCGGCCGCCTGCAGGGCGCCCGACACCGCGTTGCCACGACGCTCACCGAGGCCGAGGTTGTACTCGCGCGATCCGCGCTCGTCGGCGTGGCCTTCCAGCGTGATGCGCGCTTCCGGGCGATCCTGCAGGTACTTGGCGTGGCAGGCGAGGATGGCCTGGAACTCGGGGCGCACCACATCCTGATCGAAGTCGAAACGCACGGTGCGCTCGCGCAGGCAGGCGACCGTGTCGAGGTCTTCCGGGCCGTACTTGCCGTCATCGACCGGCGCGGTGGCAACCGGAGCCGGTGCGGGCTCGGCGGCGGGGGCTTCGGGGACGGTGCGCTTGGCGCAGGCCGACAGACCGACGGCGATGGCGGCGACCAGCAGGGCGCGGGTGGCGTTGTTCATTGTGTAGACCTCGTTGGCAGTGAAAAAGAAAATGAAGCGTGAACCGGTGCGGTGGGCCCGTCCTGCTTATCGTTGCCGGTACGGCGACCAGGCGGGCTCCCGGACGTCACCGTCGGTCAGGACCAGCCGCTGCCTGACCCGAGCATCCGCCGAAACCGCGTAAAGCACCCCGCGTCCGCCCTCTTTGGTGGCGTACAGCAGCATACTGGCGTTCGGCGCGAAGCTGGGGGACTCGTCCAGATTGCCCGGAGACAGGGTCTGCCACCGGGGCTGGGCGAGGCTGCGATCCAGCACCGCGATACGATAAACGTTCCGGTTTCCCTGCGCCATAGCGATTTTTTTACCATCGAACGAGACCGACGCCTTGGCGTTGTAGTCGCCCTCGAAGGTCAGCCGGGTTGCTTCGCCGCCAGCCGCCGGCACCTGGTAGAGCTGGGGCCGGCCGGCGCGGTCCGAGGTGAACACCAGGCTCTGGCCGTCCGGCGTCCAGACCGCCTCGGTGTCGATGCCGAAGTGGCGGGTGATCTGGGTCAGCGTCTTGCTGGCGAGATCCATCACGTAGATCTCGGGATTGCCGGTGCGCGACAGGGTCAGGGCGAGCCGAGTGCCATCGGGGCTGAAGCTGGGCGCGCCGTTGATGCCGCGGAAGCTCGCCACCACCTCGCGGGCGCCGGTGGTCAGCTCCTGGATGTAGATGGTGGAATTGCCGCGCTCGAAGCTCACGTAGGCCAGCCGGCGGCCGTCCGGCGACCATGCCGGCGACATCAGCGGCTCGCGCGAGCGCACCACGGTCTGCGGGTTGAAGCCGTCGGCGTCGGCGACCATCAGCGCGAACTGCTGGTTCGGGTAGCTGCCCGAGGCCGTCACGTAGGCGATGCGGGTCCAGAACGCGCCGCGCTGGCCAAGGATCTTCTCGTAGATCTGGTCGGCGATCTGGTGGGCGATATCGCGCATGCCACGCACGCGGCCGGTCATCGCGAGGCCGAGCAGGCGCTCCTGCTTGGCCACGTCGAACAGCTCGTATTCCACCCGGTAGCCGCCGTCCGGCGCGTCGAGGATGCGCCCCACCACGATGAAGTCCTGCCGCAGCACGCGCCAGGTCGGAAACTGGATCTCGCTGCCGCGGATCGGCTTCTCGATGATGTTGGCCTCGGGCAGCGTGCGGAACTGGCCGGAGCGGTTGAGATTGGCACTGATGACCGCCGCCACGTCGGTGTCCGGCGCCACATTGGTGCCGAGGTAGGGCATCGGCACCACCGTGATCGGCAGGGCCGCGGCGTTGCCGCCGACGATGTCGATCTCGAGCGCCTGCGCACGGGCCTGGAACGGCAGCACCAGCAGGGCGGCGGCAAGCAGGACGAGGGAAGCGAGGGTTCGCGTCATGGGGTGTTCCGATGGCCTTGGGGCGACGGGGCGCGGAGGTTAGCAGGTGGGGGATTAACGACGCGGGACAGCGGCACCGGCGCCGGGCTCATTCGGTTGGCGCCTTGAAGGTGAATAGCAGTTCGCGCCTGAACACCGATTCAAAGCCGGCGAACGGCAGTGGTTCCGCGCGCATCACCGCCGCTTCGAGCGATCGCTGGCCGATGGCGTCGAAGCTGCACGGCCGCACCACCTCGGCGCTGATCACATCACCGCCGGGGATCTGGATCACCCGGATGCGGCAAGGCGTGCCGGGCGGAATGGTTTCCGGGCGGATCCAGTTGCGCTCGACGGCGTTCTGGATGGCGAGCTGGTAGGCCGCGAGCAGGCTGGTGTCGGTGCCATTGTTGCCGGCCATCGGCGCCGCCGGTCCGCTCTCCGGCGAGGCGGCCGGCGCCGGCGGCTGGCGCTGGGCCAGATCGCGCTGCTGCTCGAGGCGCTGCTGCTCCACCCGCGACTGGTCGGCGACCTGCTCGCGCTCGCGGCGAATCTGCTCGAGCCGCTGGAAGCGCTCGAGCTGCTGCTGGCTGCGGCGCTGGCGCTCCTCGGCGGCCTGCTGGCGCTCGCGCTCGGTCAGGTCAACCTGCTCCTGGCGCCGGCGCTCCTCCTGCTCGCGCGGGGCCGGCGGCTCGGGCGAGACGGCGTCGCGGGTCGCGCGCTCCTGCTCGCGCACGTCGGGCACGGCCAGCGGCGACTGCGGCGCGATCTGCTGCTCGACCACGGCGTCCTGCGGGGCCGGCTCGGGCTCGGGCTGCGGCGGCGGCGCGGCCTCCTGCTCGGCGGGTCGCTCGACCGCGGGCGCTGGCGGTGCCGCGCGCGCGCGCTCGCGCAGGGCGGCGGCGGTCACCAGTTCGACCTCGATCGGCGGGCCAGCCACCGACACCGACTTCGGAGCCGGCGCGAACCACCACGCCGCCCACATCAGCGCCGCGGCCAGCGCGTGCAGGCCGATGGCGAGGGCAACGGCGATGCCGGTGTCTGCGGGACGCTCGCGCATCAGCGCTCCGCCGCCCTCGGCTCGCTCATCAGCGCGGCGCGGGTGACGCCAGCACCCTGCAGCAGCGCCATCGTGTCCATCACCGTCTGGTAGGGCAGCGCACCATCGGCGGCAACGAACACCGGCGTGTCGGGGTTGGTCTGGACGAAGGCGGCGATGCGCGCGCCAAGCTCCTCGGCGCTGACCGGCTGATCGGCGCCGTCACCGAGCGTGATCGAGTACTGGCCGCCGGCGCTCACCGAAACGACCACCGGATCCTGCGTCGGTTCGACCGAACGCGCATCGGAATCGGGCAGGTTGACCTCGACGCCGAGGTTCATCACCGAGGAGGTGATCATGAAGATGACGAGCAGCACCAGCATCACGTCGACATACGGGACGACGTTGATCTCGTTCTTGAGCTTGCGCTTCTTGTGGCGGTTGCCGAATGCGGCCATGGGCCCTCCAACGGTCGAGGCGGGGCGCCGGATCAGTTCTCGTCGCTGCCGCCGTGGCGGGCGAGGATCGAGCTGAAGTCCTCGGCGAACACCTCGTAGCGCACGGTCAGGCGCTCGACGCGGGTGGCGTAGCGGTTGTAGGCCCAGACCGCCGGGATGGCCGCGAACAGGCCCAGCGCGGTGGCGATCAGGGCTTCGGAGATGTGCGGCGCCACCTGCGCCATCGTCGCCTGCTTGACGTTACCGAGTTCGTGGAAGGCGATCATGATGCCCCATACGGTGCCAACGAGGCCCACGTAAGGCGCGGTGGAACCGATGTTGGCGAGCATCTCGAGGTTGCGTTCGAGCTCGCCGGTCTCGCGGGCCAGGGTGGCGCGCATCGCACGCTGCGCGCCTTCGAGCTGCGCACGCGAATCCATGCCCTTCTTCTGGCGCAGGCGGTTGAACTCGCGGAAGCCCGCTTCGAAGATCGCCTCGAGGCCCTCGACGACGCGGTTGCGGTCGGTGGCCGAGCGGTAGAGCTGGTTGAGATCAGCACCCGACCAGAAGCGGTTCTCGAAATCGGCCGCTTCCGCCTCGGCGCGCTTGTAGACGCGCTGCTTGCGGAAAATGATCACCCAGCTCACCACTGAAGCGGCGACCAGCAGCAGCAGCACCAGTTGCACCGGCAGACTGGCCTTCAGGATCAGCTCGACGTAGTCGATGCCGCCCTTGGCGGCGGCCTCGACGGCCACCTCGGTGGCGG
>DMHI01000093.1:4840-4973 GCA_003449515.1 Lysobacteraceae bacterium
GGCGGCGAGGATGGCGGTCGTCAGCATGGGGCACCAGGGTTGGGCATCAGGTCGGCCAGCAGGCCGGCGGGGATTCGGGTGGGGCGGAAATCGGCGGCGCGCAGGCAGGCCACCTCGACCTCGGCGGTGAGCA
>DMHI01000142.1:0-4188 GCA_003449515.1 Lysobacteraceae bacterium
AAGCCCCTGTCGCCGGAACACGGCGTCGAGAATACACCGCAGGTGCCGCGCATCCGCGAGGACGCATGCATCGGCTGCTTCAAGTGCATCGTCGCCTGTCCGGTCGACGCCATCATCGGCGCGCCGAAGTTCCTGCACGTCGTCATCGACGATCTCTGCACCGGCTGCGAACTCTGCATCGCCCCCTGCCCGGTCGACTGCATCGACCTGCTGCCTGCTGCCGCGCTGCCCGACCCGCGCTGGCACCGAGGCGGCAACGCGTTCGATCAGCGCCGCTCGACGGTGTAGCCCGACGCGGCGAGCTGCTGCACGAGGCCCTCGGCTCCCAGCAGTTGCAGGGTGCCGACCGCCACCATCGCATCGTCGCTGCCGGGGGCGTCGCGCCACTGCGCGGCGGCGCGCTCAATCCGACTCCGGGCGACGCGGCTTCTTCTCGCCGGCGGTGATGCGCAGGTCGAGGCGGTTCGACAGCGGCGGAAGCGGACAGGTCGAGAACGCGGTGAAGGCGCAGGGCGGGTTGTAGGCGAGGTTGAAGTCGACCACGGTCAGGCCGGTCGAGCCGGGGCGCTCGGCATACAGGAAGCGCGCCGCCGGGTAGGTCTCGTGGCCGCTGGTGCGGTCGGCGAAGATCAGGAACAAGCGGCCATCGCCCTCGTCCACCGCCTCGAGTCGATGCGCCACGCCGTCCTTGGTGAACACCACCGCGCCGGGATTCGGCCTGGCCTCGTCGATCCCGAGTACGTTCACGATCCCGATGGTCTGCCCCGGTGGATGCGGCTCGAAGCGGGCCTCGAAGCGGAAGGCCGGATCGATGGCGAAGTAGTCAAGGCCGGTGAAGCCGCTGCGGGTCGGCGCCAGTGCGTCACGCACGCGCAGCGCGAACCGGCCGCCGCGTTCGATCACGATGAAGCTGGCATCGCCCTGGTTGAAGCCCACCACGGTCGGGTTTGCGCCATCGGCGTCGGTGACCAGCTCGCGCGAACCGCGGCCAGCGGGTACGCCGTCGAAGCTGACGCCCGCCGGGTCGGACGGGCGGAAGCGCACGCTGCCGCCATCGACGCTGATAAGCCCGAGTTCATCGGGGCCTACCGCGAGGCGCACGCCACGGGTCGGACCACTGCCGACGAAACTGTTGCCCTCCTCCAGCCAGTGCAGGCCCACCAGCGAGAGCCAGCCGTCGGGCTTCTGCAGGTTCTGCAGGCGGCGCTCGCGGGCATCGACGATCGCGCGCTCGTAGCGCGCCGCGGCCTCGGCCACCGCACGCTCGCGCGCGGCCTCGGCCTCGATCTGCGCGGCCGACGGGCCCTCATCGCGACAACCGGCCATCAGCGCCAGCGCCAGCAGCGGAAGGGTCGCACGCAGCGCGCGCCGGGCGGTAAAGACTGCATCGGGCATGGGGCACTCCTCATCGGCCTCGAAGAAACAGGCGGTCGAGTTCCGCCAGCGACAACTGTACGTAAGTCGGTCGGCCGTGGTTGCATTGCGCCGCCCGCTCGGTGGCCTCCATGTCGCGCAGCAGCGCATTCATCTCCGGCACGCTGAGGCGGCGGTTGGCGCGCACCGAGGTGCGGCAGGCCCAGCCGCCCATCAGTGCGTGCACGGCTTCCTCCACCTTGCGCGTGCTGCCATGCTCGCGCAGCTCGGCCAGCGCGTCGAGCAGCAAGGGCTTCGGGTCGAGATCGGCCAGCAGCGCCGGCACCGCGCGCAGCGACAGCGACTGCGGGCCGCTGCGCCGCACCTCCAGCCCCACCGAGGCCAGCAGCGGCGCATGCTGCTCGGCCAGGTCGGCCTCGCGCTCGCTGACGGCAAGGCTCTCCGGCACCAGCAGCGGCTGCGCGCGCAGGTCAGCGGCGGCGAAGGCGGCCTTCATGCGCTCGTAGGTGATGCGCTCGTGCGCGGCGTGCATGTCGACCAGCACCAGCCCCTGCGCGTTCTGCGCCAGCACGTAGACGCCGTGCAACTGCGCCAGCGCGAAGCCGAGCGGCGGCACCTCGCCGGCGTCGGCAAGGACAACGGGCGCTGCGGCCGCCATCCTGACGACCGAAGGCGGCGCAGCCACCGGCGCCGCATACAGCGCGCGATAGGCCGACACCGTCTCGCCCACCGACAGCCCCAGCCGCGACTGGTCGCCCGTCCACGGCGGCAGGCCGGGCACAGCACTCGGCGTCGGGCCGAGCGGATTCGTCGGCGCACTCGCGCCCTCGGCCGGACGCGCGCCAGCCAGCGCCTCGTGCAGGGTGCGGAAGATGAAGTCGTGCACCAGCCGGCCATCGCGGAAGCGCACCTCGTGCTTGGCCGGGTGCACGTTCACATCGACACGGCGCGGGTCGAGTTCGAGGAACAGCACGAAGCTCGGATGGCGGCCGTGGTAGAGCACATCGGCATAGGCCTGCCGCACCGCGTGCGCCACGAGGCGATCGCGCACCGCGCGGCCGTTGACGTAGAAGAACTGCTGGTCGGCGCTGGCACGCGAGGCGGTCGGCAGGCCGATCCAGCCGTGCAGGCGCAGGCCGGCCTGCGAATGATCGAGGCCCAACGCGCGCGCGTGGAACTCCGGGCCCAATGCTTCGGCCAGGCGCCGCGGCGCATCGCCACCATTCGGCCGGTAATGCCGCAGCAGCCGGCCGTTGTGGTTGAGTTTCAGCTCGATGTGCGGTCGCGCCAGTGCGAGCTGGCGCAGCCAGTCCTCGACGTGGCCGAGTTCGGTGCGCTCGGCCTTCAGGAACTTGCGCCGCGCCGGCACGTTGAAGAACAGATCGCGCGCTTCCACCGTGGTGCCCTGCGGGTGCGGATGCGGCGCGACTTCGCCAACGCGACCACCGTCCACTTCCATGCGCGCGCCGTGCGTCTGCACCGCCGTGCGCGAGGCCAGCGCGAAGCGGCTGACGGAAGCGATCGACGGCAGCGCCTCGCCGCGGAAGCCCAGCGTGGCCACGGCCTCGAGGTCATCGAGGCTGGCGATCTTGCTGGTGGCGTGCCGCGACACCGCGAGCGGCAATTCGGCGGGCGCCATGCCCACACCGTCGTCGCGGATGCGGATCAGCCGCGCGCCGCCTTCCTCGAGGTCGATCTCGACGCGCTGCGCGCCGGCGTCGAGCGCGTTCTCGACCAGCTCCTTGACCACCGAGGCCGGGCGCTCGACGACTTCGCCGGCGGCGATCTGGTTGATCAGGACCTCGGGGAGCAGCTGGATCGGCATGCCGGCATCGCGGAGAAACAAGCCGCGATGATAGCGGGTGCCCGCGGGTCGCTGGGCGAGGTGCCGAGCACCTGCCGCCTGCGCCGTCGCGTTACTCCGGCGCGGCCGGGATGCGCAGGCGCTCACCCACGCGCACGACATCGTCGCGCTTGTCGTTGGCGCTGCGGATCTGCTTCACCGAGACGCCGTGCCGGGCCGCGATCAGCCCCAGCGTCTCGCCGCGCGCAACCACGTGCTGGCGGCTGCCGCGCGAAGGATTGGCGGCGAACCAGGTGCCCGGCGGCGGATGCGAGCCGAAATGATCGGCCACGCCACGCGCGATCACCTCGGCGAGGCGATGGCGGAAGTGGGCGTCGTTGAGTTTGCGCTCGTCGTCGGCGTTGGTGATGAACCCCAGCTCGACCAGCATGGAGGGAACATCGGGCGAGCGCAGCACCCAGAAATTGGCGCGTTCGACCTGCGGCTTGTGCGTCTTGCCGACGCTGCGCAGCTCATCGAGCACATGGTTGGCGGCTTCGTCGGAGACACGCAGCGTCGCGCTCTGCGAGAGATCGAGCAGCACGGCGGCGAGATTGTTGTCCTTGTCCTCGAGACTCACACCGCCGACGAGGTCGGCGTTGTTCTCGCGATCGGCGAGGAAACGCGCGGCCTCGCTCGATGCACCGCGCGTCGACAGCACGAACACCGACGCGCCACGCGCCCTGCGGTTCTGCGCCGCATCGGCGTGCACCGAGATGAACAGATCCGCCTGCGCCTCGCGGGCCTTCTGGTAGCGACGGCCGAGCGGGATGAAGTAGTCGCCGTCACGGATCAGGACGGCGCGCATGCCGGGATGGCGGTTGATCTCGTCGGCGAGCTTGCGCGACACCTTCAGCGTCACGGTCTTCTCGAAGGTTCCACCACCGCCGATCGCGCCGGGGTCGCGACCACCGTGGCCGGCGTCGATGGCGACGATCAGCTCGCGCGCCGCGTCGGTGGACGCCGGCGGA
>DMHI01000142.1:4526-5655 GCA_003449515.1 Lysobacteraceae bacterium
CGGCGGATTCACCAGCGACGGCGGATCGGCGGCATCGACCGGGGTCGACGCGGAGGACTTCGACGCGCCCTCATCGCGGAACATCTCGAGCACCAGCCGCGACTCGCGGCCACTGCCCTCCACGCGCGTGCGCGGCTTCACCGCGCCGGCGAGGTCGAAGACGATGCGCAGCTTGCCGGGTGCGGGCACGCCAGTGCGCACACCGATCACCCGCCCGTTCGGTGCGGGCGCGCGGAAGCCGCCAGCGAGCGAGGTGCCGGGCAGGTCGAGCACCAGCCGGTCGGGATTGGCGAGGCTGAACACCCGGTACTCGCCCGGCGCGGCGTCGAGCTGCAACTCGGCGCGGGTGCTCTGGTCGCCGGCGCTGAGCCGGAGTTGCGAAAGCTGGCCTTCGGCATGCGCGAACGCCGCGAACACCATCCCGACGACCAGGACGGCCAGGTGCAGCCAGCGGGACCAGTGCAGGGCGGCGGGACGCGACATGCCCGTGATTCAAGCACCGACCGACGCCGATTGCAAGCGCTTTTCCCTTTTGAATCCGCAACCTGCAGCGACTTCCTCGCCCAAGGCCTGATGAACCGTTCCTAAGTCGACCCCGTCGGTGCCCCGAATCGCTGCAGCGCCTCCGCCCACCAGGCCGCTCCTGCGGCACTGGAGGCCGAGCCCGAGAGGCGGCGGCCACTACCGTCGATCGCCAGCCGCAGCACGAGGTCGGCGGCCGGCAGGTGGCCCGCGCCGCGCTCCGGCCACTCCACCAGCCAGAGATCGGCGGCGGCCTGCAACTCGTCAAGGCCGAGGAAATCGAGTTCCCCGGCATCGCCCAAGCGGTAGAGATCGAGGTGGGCGGCCTCGCCCACGGCCAGCGGATAGCGTTCGACGAGGGTGTAGGTGGGGCTGCGGATGCTTCCGGTGACTCCGAGCGCACGCAGCAGCGCACGCGCCAGCGTGGATTTCCCGGCCCCGAGATCGCCCTCGAGGTGCAGAACCGCCGGCGACGGGCGGGTGGCCGCGAGTGCGGCCCCGAGGCGCGCGCTGGCCTCGGCATCGGCCAGCAGGAGGACCGTGTCGCCGGAATCAGCCATCGCCGCGCCGCAGCGGTCGGGGATTGAGCGCCTCGCGCAGCGCCTCG
>DMHI01000075.1 GCA_003449515.1 Lysobacteraceae bacterium
TTCAGCTCGCGGGCGAGGTTGCTGCGGACTTCCGAGCGGAAAGCCTCGAGCTTGCCCGACTTCACGCCGAAGCTCTTGATGAAGGCCTCGTCGATCGCCGGCAGGAACTGCTCGGAGACCTTGACCGCCTTGACGCTGACCTGCGCCGTCTTGCCGGCCAGCTCGGCCACGCGCCAATCGGCGGGGAACGCGATCTCGACCGTCGTCTCGGCCCCTGCCAGCATGCCCACGAGCGCCTGCTCGATGGCCGGGAACAGCATCTTGCTGCCGACGACGGTCACGCCACGCTCGACACCCACTTCCGGGAATCGCTTGCCGTCGACCATCGCGAAGTTCTCGACGTTGACGAGGTCGCCGTCCTGCGCCGCGCGCTCGACGACGTTCCAAGAACGGCGCTGCTGGCGCAGCGTCTCGATCATGTTGTCGATGTCGGCGTCTTCAACCGATGCCGTGGCACGCTGGATGGCCAGCGTGGTCACGTCGATGTCGCCGAACTCCGGCGCCACTTCGAAGGTGGCCGTGTAGCGGATTTCCTCCGCCACGCCGCCCTCGGCGTTGATTTCCGGCTGGCCCACCGGCTGCAGGTTCTGCTGGCGCAGCGCCTCGCCGAAGCTGTCGCGCACCACGTCCGAGTAGGCGTCCGAGCGCACCTGCGCGCCGAAGCGCTGCTCGATCACCTTCGCCGGCACCTTGCCCGGGCGGAAGCCGTTCATGCGCACCGTGCGCGACAGTTCGCGCAGGCGGTTGCCCACCGCGCTCTCGAGGCGGTCGGCCGGCACGCTGACCGAAAGCCTGCGCCCCAGGTTGCCGATGGATTCAACGGAAACGTGCATGGTGACCTCTGATCTGTCGCGATGTGTCGCGTGTTGTGGCGCGCTCATCGCACGCCGTGAAAACGAAAAAACCCGCGGAGTCTGGCCTCGTTCCTCCGCACCGTCTGCTGCTTGGTGCGAAAGGAGAGACTCGAACTCTCACGGGTTGCCCCACTGGAACCTAAATCCAGCGCGTCTACCAATTTCGCCACTCTCGCAAGCCTTGAGCAGGCGAAGCGGCGTTCGAGGTCTGGTGGGCCGTCTAGGATTCGAACCTAGGACCTACGGATTAAGAGTCCGCTGCTCTACCAACTGAGCTAACGGCCCGGAAACCTCGTCGCCGACGCGACTGCGAAGGCGAATTATGCCCTACCGGAGGGCTGGGGTGGAAGACGGGATTTGAACCCGCGACCCCTGGAATCACAATCCAGTGCTCTAACCAACTGAGCTACATCCACCACATTCAAACTTGGCGCGCCCGGCAGGAATCGAACCTGCAACCGCCGGCTTAGAAGGCCGGTGCTCTATCCGATTGAGCTACGGGCGCTCAGAAGCGGAAGGAGGGACGCGTGTCGCTTCGGGCATCAGCTTATCGACACCACCGGGCCACGCAACTGGTCGGGGCAGAGGGATTCGAACCCACGACATCCAGCTCCCAAAGCTGGCGCTCTACCAGGCTGAGCTATACCCCGACTTGGAACCTGGCGGGCGATGAACCGTTGCCGCGCGATTGTGCTGGACCACTGGTGCGACGCGATGCCGCGTCATTCCTCGAACAAAAAAGGTGCCGAAGCACCTTGTTTGATCGATGGCGCGCCCGGAAGGATTCGAACCTCCGACCCCCAAGTTCGTAGCCTGGTGCTCTATCCAACTGAGCTACGGGCGCGCAGAAGTGAAATTATGCGGGGTGCAGACCGTGCCGTCAAGAGCCTGTACCCACGTTGTTGCAACCACATTGCGACTCGTTGGCGCGACTCGCTCCGCGTTGCGTGTCGAAGCGGCCAGACGAAGACGCCGCCCGAGGGCGGCATCGACGTGGCGGAGTGAGAGGGATTCGAACCCTCGATAGAGCTTTTGACCCTATACTCCCTTAGCAGGGGAGCCCCTTCGGCCTCTCGGGCATCACTCCGTCGACCCGCTCGGTTCAGAACGGGCGCAAAGAGTAGCGGGTCACGCGTCTCCGGGCAAATCTTCTTTGCCTCTCGACGACGCTCTGCCTGCCTCATCGCGCTGGATGCGCTGGAAAATCTCTTCGCGGTGGACCGCGACTTCCTTCGGGGCGGTGATGCCGATGCGGACCTGATTGCCCTTGACACCAAGGACCGTCACGGTCACGGAGTCGCCGATCATCAGGGTTTCGCCCACCCGCCTGGTCAAAATCAACATACGCTTGTTCCTCGTCCGGAGTTCTTCCTACACCGGACCGCGGCAGCATCCGAACCCACCGCAGCCTGATCGGCTCTGCGCGGAACACCGCGCAGGGCGACGATACTAGGTGTGAAGACCGCCGTGCGCAACGCGAACGAGCGCCGCCTGCCTGAGGAATTGACCGTTTTTCGCCGTCGGATTCACGCGCTGTGCCGGCCCGCCACCCACGCCGGCACCGCAGCAAGCGCCGCGACCAGCGCTTCACCGTCGTTGCCGCCGCCCTGCGCCATATCCGGGCGACCACCGCCCTTGCCACCCACCTGCTGCGCCACATGCGCGAGCAGGTCGCCGGCCTTGACCTTGGCGAGCGCCGCACCGTGGCTGCCGGCGATCAGGCTGGCCTTGCCGTCGTTCGCGGCGGCGAGAATGACGACGACATCGCCGAGCTTCTGCTTGAGGTTGTCGACGGCGTCGCGCAGGCCCTTGGCATCGAAGCCTTCGAGACGCGCGGCGACAACCTTGATGCCCGCCACGTCGACCGCCTGCGAGGCGAGGTCGGCGCTGGCGCCGGCCGCCGCCTTGGCCTTGAACGATTCGATCTCGCGCTCGAGCTTCTTCTGGCGATCGAGCAGGCCGCGCAGCTTGTCGAGCAGATCGGCGCTGCGGCCGCCGACAAGATCGGCGGCCTGTTCCAGCACCGCCTCCTGCGCGGCGATTTCGGCCAGCGCGCCGCGGCCGGTGACGGCCTCGATGCGCCGAACACCCGCTGCAACGCCGCCTTCCGAGACGATCTTGAACAGGCCGATGTCGCCGGTGCGGTGCACGTGCGTGCCGCCGCAAAGCTCGGTGCTGAACTCGCCCATGCGCAGCACGCGCACGCGCTCGCCGTACTTCTCGCCGAACAGCGCCATCGCGCCGAAATCCAGCGCTTCCTGCATGCCCATGTGGTGCACTTCGGCCTCGGCGTTGCGGCGGATCTCGGCGTTCACCATCGACTCGATGGTGGCGAGCTGGTCCGGCGTGATCGCCGAGAAGTGCGAGAAGTCGAAGCGCAGGCGATCGGGTGCGACCAGCGAGCCCTTCTGGGTGACGTGCTCGCCGAGCACGCTGCGAAGTGCTGCGTGCAGCAGGTGCGTGGCGGAGTGGTTCAGCACCACGTCCTGACGGCGCTCGGCGTCGACGCGGGCGGCGAGGTGGTCGCCGAGTGCGATGGCGCCGGCGGTGACGCGACCGAGATGGGCGTGGAACTGGCCGGCGAGCTTCAGCGTGTCGGCCACGTCGAAGGCATCTCCGCGCGCATCGACCAAGCGACCGGCATCGCCGACCTGACCGCCGGACTCGGCGTAGAAGCTGGTGCGATCCAGCAGCACCACGCCCTCCTCGCCCGCGTTGAGGCGCTCGACCGGCTTGCCGTCGCGCAGCAGGGCGACGACGCGGCAGTCCTCGGCGTCGATCGACTCGTAGCCGAGGAACTGCGTCGGCGAGAGCTTGGCGATCAGCTCGGCCGGCATGACGATGCCGCCGCCGAACTTGCCGGCGGCGCGGGCACGCTCGCGCTGCTCGTTCATGCGCTGCTCGTAGACCGCGAGCGCATCAGCGGCCGGCAACAGACCGCGCTCGCGCAGGATGTCGAGGATCAGGTCCGGCGGGCAGCCGTAGGTGTCATGGAGCTGGAACAGCGATTCACCATCAAGCGCTACACCGGCCTTCGCCAGCGTGCCGTCGAGGCGCTGCATGCCGGCGTCGAGCGTGGTCGCGAACGCGGCTTCTTCGGCCTTCAGCGCGGCTTCTACCGTTGCTTGCTGCGCCCTGAGTTCGGGGTAGGCCTCGCCCATCGCCTCGACCAGCGGCTGCACCATGCGCCAGAACACGCCCTCGGGCTTGAGTGCGCCGAGCTTCCAGACGTGGCGGGTGGCGCGGCGGATGATGCGGCGGAGCACGTAGCCGCGGCCTTCGTTGGACGGCAGCACGCCGTCGACGATCAGGAAGCTGGCGGCGCGGATGTGATCAGCAATCACGCGCAGCGACTTGTGCTCGAGGTCCTTCTGATCGGTGAGCGCGGCCGCGGCCTTGATCAGGTGCTGGAACAGGTCGATCTCGTAATTGCTGTGGACGTGCTGCAGCACCGCGGCGAGGCGCTCGAGGCCCATGCCGGTGTCGACGCAGGGCGCCGGCAGCGGCAACAGGCTGCCGTCGGGCTGGCGGTCGAACTGCATGAACACGTTGTTCCAGATCTCGATGTAGCGGTCGCCGTCCTCGTCGGGCGAACCCGGCGGGCCGCCGGCAATGTGCGCGCCGTGGTCGTAGAAGATCTCGGTGCAGGGGCCGCAGGGGCCGGTTTCGGCCATCTGCCAGAAGTTGTCCGAGGCGTAGGGCGCGCCCTTGTTGTCGCCAATGCGGATGATCCGCTCCGCCGGGATGCCCACGGTCTGGTTCCAGATCGCGAAGGCCTCGTCGTCGGTGT
>DMHI01000074.1 GCA_003449515.1 Lysobacteraceae bacterium
GTGTTGTCGTTGACGATCTTCGCGATCTTGCCGCTGATGATCTTCTCGAGGATGTCGGCCGGCTTGTTCTTGTCCTTGTCGGACATCTTGGCCAGCTCGATGTCCTTTTCCTTGGCGAGGAACTCGGCCGGGACGTGCGCGGCGGTCATGTACGGCGGGTTCATCGCCGCGACGTGCATGGCGATGCCGCGGGCCAGCTCGTCGTTGCCACCCTTGATCTCGACCAGCACGCCGATCTTGCCGCCGTGGATGTAGGCACCGACGGTGTTGCCGCCGTCCACGCGCACCATACGGCGCACCTGCACGTTCTCGCCGATCTTGGCGATCAGCAGGGCGCGGGCTTCCTCGACGGTGACGTCGCCGAGCTTGACGGCCTTCAGGGCTTCCACGTCGGCGGCGCCGGACTCCAGCGCGGCCTTGGCGACGGCGTCGGTGTAGGCGACGAAGTTGGCGTCCTTGGCGACGAAGTCGGTCTCGGAGTTGATCTCGACCAGCACGGCCTTCTGGCCGGCGGCGGCCATGGCGATGCGGCCTTCGGCGGCCACGCGGCCGGCCTTCTTGTCGGCCTTGGCGAGGCCCGACTTGCGCAGGGCTTCCATCGCGGCTTCGATGTCGCCGCCGTGCTCGGTGAGCGCCTTCTTGCACTCCATCATGCCGGCGCCGGAGCGCTCACGCAGGTCCTTGACGAGCGAAGCAGTGATTTCCATGGGGAACCTCTTGGTGTTCGGGATGCGGTCGCGGCCGGTTGGGGCCGGCCGCGGGATGTCGTGATCGCGGCCCGCGATCATGCGCGGGCTGCGTTGCGGCAAGACGACGCTGCGTGCGACGGGTTCCGATGAGGGAGCGGGCCGTCGCCGATGCTTGCGTTTACTCGCCGTCGTTCTCGGCGGTGGCGCGGCCCGAGCCGTTGCCACGGCGCGGCGCGCCCTTCTTCGCCGGCGGACGACGGTCGCGGTCGTTGCGCGGCTTGTCGCTGCGCGGACGGCGGTTGTCGGCTTCCTTGGCGATCGGGTTGCCGTCGGCGTCGAGTTCGACGAACTCGTCGTCACCGGCGTTGGCCTGGATCGGCGCGGCGGCCTTGCCCTCCAGCACGGCGTCGGCCACGGCGCGGGTGTAGAGCTGCACGGCGCGGATGGCGTCGTCGTTGCCCGGGATGGCGTAGTCGACGAGGTTCGGGTCGTAGTTCGAGTCGACCACGGCGACCACCGGGATGCCGAGCTTCTTGGCTTCCTGGACGGCGATCTCTTCGTGGCCGATGTCGATGACGAACAGGGCGTCCGGCAGGCGGTTCATGCCCTTGATGCCGCCCAGCGAGGCCTCGAGCTTGTCGCGCTCGCGACGGCGCGAGAGCACTTCATGCTTGACCAGGCGCTCGAACGTGCCGTCGGTCTCGGCGGCCTCGAGCTCCTTCAGGCGCGAGATCGAGCCCTTGAGGGTGCGGAAGTTGGTGAGCGTGCCGCCGAGCCAGCGCTGGCTCATGTACGGCATGCCGCAGCGCACGGCTTCTTCCTTCAGCGACTCGCGCGCCGAGCGCTTCGTGCCGACGAACAGGATGGTGCCGCGCTTCTGGGCGATGCCCGAAATGAAGTTCATCGCGTCGTTGAAGAGCGGGAGCGTCTTCTCGAGGTTGATGATGTGGATCTTGCCGCGGGCGCCGAAGATGTACGGGCCCATCTTGGGGTTCCAGTAGCGGGTCTGGTGGCCGAAGTGGACGCCGGCTTCCAGCATCTGACGCATGGTGACCTGGGGCATTGCATGACTCCTGATGAGGAACCGCCGCGCGAAGGGAAGGGGGCGCGGTTGCCCGGTGAGGGGCGGGGGTTCCGGGGTTGGGCCTCCCCGCAGCACCGTGTCCAGATCCTTGAGGTCATTGACCCCGAGGACACCCCGGAACGGCCTTGGGCTGCGGGTGTGGATTCCTCTTTCGCGTCGGGTGTGGCGCCCGCTGCCGCCGGAGGTCGGCGACCGTCAAACCAGAGGGCCGGCCTGACGAATCCCGGGATTCTAGCCCGCTGGCGGCCTCAAGGACAAGTCGGCACAATCCCGGTCATGAAAGTGACCTTCAAAACGCCTGAGCAGATCGAGAAGATGCGCGAGGCCGGCCGGCTGGCCGCCGAGGTGCTGCAGGTCGTCGCGCCCTACGTGAAGGCGGGCGTGACCACCGCCGAACTCGACCGCATCTGCTTTGATCACATCGTCAACGTGCAGAAAGCCATTCCGGCCAACGTCGGCTACAAGGGCTTCCCGAAATCCGTCTGCACGTCGGTCAACAACGTGATCTGCCACGGCATTCCTTCCGACACCAAGGTGCTGAAGGACGGTGACATCCTGAACATCGACGTCACCGTCATCAAGGACGGCTGGCACGGCGACACCTCGCGCATGTACGTGGTGGGCGAGCCCTCGGTGCTGGCCAAGCGCCTGATCGACGTCACCCGCGAGGCGATGTTCCGCGGCATCCGGCAGGTGCGCCCCGGCGCGACGCTGGGCGACATCGGACACGCCATCCAGACCTACGCCGAGAGCGAGCGATTCTCGGTGGTGCGCGAGTACTGCGGCCACGGCATCGGCCAGATCTACCACGAGGACCCGCAGGTGCTGCATTACGGCAAGCCCGGCGAGGGTTTCCGCCTGCAGGAAGGCATGACCTTCACCATCGAGCCGATGATCAACGCCGGCGCGCGGCACACCA
>DMHI01000161.1 GCA_003449515.1 Lysobacteraceae bacterium
CTCGGTCTGGCGCTCGCCGCCGTGCTGGGCGGGGCGCCGCTGCCCGCGGCGGCCGGCACGATCTACCGCTGCATCGACGCCTCCGGCATCTCCCACTTCGGCTCGCGCCGGCCGTCGGGCATGCGCTGCACGGTGGCCGCCAATTACCGCCGCGACCCGCGCCCGCCGACGCCGGTGGTGGCCCCGGCCCCGGTGCTCCCCCCTGCGCCGGCATCGTCCGGCGTGGCCGAGCCGGCCGCCGCTGGTCACGCAGCGGACGCCCGACGCGTCGAGTTCAGTGCCGCGCCCGGCGCGGCCATGCCAACGGTCGGGCCACGACCGCGCGGCGCGCGCGTCACCCGCGGCGCGGTCTACACCTTCGTGAAGGACGGCATCACCCATTACACCAATGTCCGGCCGCAGGGTGCCGGCATCGGAGTGCGCACGCTCTTCACCTACGTCGAGACCTGTTACGCCTGCGCCAGCCTGCCCGGCGTCGACTTCTCGAACGTGCGCCTGAACACCACGGCGTTCGCGGCCGAGATCCGCTCGGCGGCGGCGCGGTTCGGCGTCGACGAGGCGCTGGTGCGGGCGATCGTCCATGCCGAATCGGCCTTCAACCCCAACGCCGTCTCGCACAAGGGTGCGCAGGGCCTGATGCAGTTGATCCCGGCGACCGCCGAGCGCTTCGGCGTCGATGATCCCTTCGACCCGGCGCAGAACATCCGGGGCGGCGTCGAATACCTCGCCTGGCTGCTGCGCCGCTTCGATGACAACGTCACTCTCGCGGCGGCCGGCTACAACGCCGGTGAGGGCAATGTCGATCGTCACGGCGGCGTTCCGCCCTTCGACGAAACCCAACGCTACGTCGCCCGCGTCGCCACCCTTCACGCCCGCTACCGGGAGGCGTTGGCGACCGTTCCAGTGCCGGCCTCGGGCGCGTCGCCGGGTGCACCGGCCGTTACGGCGCATTGACGCCCGGCGTTGTTCGCGCGACGGGCGTTCGGCTACAATCCGGCCTCGTTAACGGCACCGGCTTCCCCGGTTGCCCACTTCTCTCGATCAGCGAAATTCGGAGAGCCGAATGGCCAACGAAGGGGTCAACAACGGGCGTCGGTGGTTCCTCACCGCGACGACCGCCGTGGTGGGCGCTGCCGGCGCCGGCGCGGCGGGCTACGCCTTCCTCGCCTCATGGAAGCCGAGCGCGCGCGCCCAGAGCGCCGGTGCACCGGTCGAGGTGGACATCAGCCGGATCGATCTCGAGCCCGGCGCGCGCATCACGGCGCAGTGGCGCGGCAAGCCGGTCTGGATCTTCCGGCGCAACGCCGAACAGCTGGCCGCACTGCCGGCGCTGGTCGGGCGCCTCTCCGACCCGAACTCCGACAACCCCGATCAGACGCCGGCGTTCGCCAAGAACGAAACGCGCTCGCTGAAGCCCGACATCGGCGTGCTGGTCGGCATCTGCACCCACCTCGGCTGCTCGCCGCTGCTGGTGCCCGAGCTGCAGCCGCAGGCCTTCGACAGCGAGTGGAAGGGCGGCTTCTTCTGCCCCTGCCACAACTCGCGTTTCGATCTCGCCGGCCGCGTCTTCTCCGGCATGCCGGCACCAACGAACCTCGAAGTGCCGCCGCATCATTTCGTCGCCGATGACCCCAACCGCATCATCATCGGCATCGCGCCGGAGGAGGTCGTCTGATGAACGCCATGATCGACAAGGCCGTCAATGGCCTCGCCGGCTGGGTCAACGAGCGGACCCCGGGCCTGCTGCCGTTCTACCGCAAGCACCTCAGCGAGTACTACGCGCCGAAGAACTTCAATTTCTGGTACTTCTTCGGCTCGCTGGCGCTGCTGGTGTTCGTCAACCAGATCGTCACCGGCATCTTCCTCACGATGCACTACAAGCCGAGCGCGGCGGAAGCCTTCGCCTCGGTCGAGTACATCATGCGCGACGTCGAGTGGGGCTGGCTGATCCGCTACATGCACAGCACCGGCGCCTCGCTGTTCTTCGCGGTGGTCTACCTGCACATGTTCCGTGCGCTGATCTACGGCAGCTACCAGAAGCCGCGTGAGCTGGTGTGGATCCTCGGCATGCTCATCTTCCTCGTGCTGATGGCCGAAGCCTTCCTCGGCTACGTGCTGCCCTGGGGCCAGATGTCGTTCTGGGGCGCGCAGGTGATCATCAACCTGTTCTCGGCGATTCCGGTCATCGGCCCCGATCTGGTCATCTGGATCCGCGGCGATTACGTCGTCTCCGACGCCACGCTGACGCGCTTCTTCGCGCTGCATGTGATCGCGCTGCCGCTGGTGCTGCTGCTGCTGATCGTGCTGCACCTCGGCGCCCTGCACGAGGTCGGTTCGAACAACCCCGACGGCGTCGACATCAAGAAGAAGAAGGACGAAAGCGGAAAGCCGCTCGACGGCATCCCGTTCCATCCGTACTACACGGTGAAGGACATCGTCGGCGCCGGCGTGTTCATGATCATCGCCGCCTTCATCATCTTCTACGCCCCCACCTTCGGCGACCTGTTCCTCGAGTTCGACAACTTCAACGAAGCGAACCCGCTGGTCACTCCGCAGCACATCAAGCCGGTGTGGTACTTCACGCCCTACTACGCGATGCTGCGCGCCATCCCCAGCACCCTGCTCGGTGTGGCCGTGATGGGCGGTGCGGTGTTGATCTTCTTCCTGCTGCCTTGGCTTGACCGCAGCAAGGTCCGCTCGATCCGCTACCGTGGCTGGATCAGCAAGACCATGATCACGCTGTTCGTCATCAGCTTCGTGATCCTCGGCTGGCTCGGCCTGCAGCCGGGTTCCGAGCTGCAGACCCTGGTGGCGCGGATCTGCACGTTCTTCTACTTCGCGTTCTTCTTCACGATGCCGGTGTGGACCGCCATCGACAAGACCAAGCCGGTTCCGGAGCGGGTGACCTCGCATGCTTAAGTCGGGCTTTTCCATCGTCCGCGTCGCCGCGGCCCTTCTCGCGCTCGCGCCCGCACTGGCCTTCGCGGCCGGCAAGGTGCAGTTGCAGGACGCGCCGATCGACCTCCAGGACCGCGCTTCGCTGCAGCGCGGTGCCGGCCTCTACATGAACTACTGCGCGGCCTGCCACTCGCTGCAGTTCATGCGCTACTCGCGTCTCGGCGAGGACTTGGGCCTGACAGCGGAGCAGGTCGAGCAGTTCATCATCAAGGGTGACGCCAAGATCGGCGACCTGATGAAGACCGGCCTCGACAAGGGCGACGGCCAGGCGTGGTTCGGCAAGGCGCCGCCCGACCTGTCCACCACCGCGCGCGGCAAGATCCAGCAGGAAGACTGGATCTACACCTTCCTGAAGTCGTTCTACGTCGACGAATCGCGCCCGATGGGCTGGAACAACACGGTGCTCTCCGGCGCCAGCATGCCCAACGTCCTCTGGGACCTCCAGGGCATCCAGCGCGCCATTTTCGAGCCGAAGCCCGAAGGCGGCCAGTGCGCCATCGCCGAGAAGGAAGGCCAGTGCATCACCGGCTTCGTGGTGCAGGAGCACGAGAGCGGCCGGCTGACCCAGGCCGAGTACGAGCGCGCCATCCTCGACATCACGGCCTTCCTGACCTATGTCGGCGAGCCGGCCCGCCTGCAGCGTGAGAGCCTCGGCGTCTGGGTCATCCTGTTCCTGTCGTTCTTCACGCTGCTGGCGTGGCTGATGAAGAAGGAATACTGGAAGGACGTGCACTGACGGTTGCCGTCCCGATCCACGGGGGGGCCTTGCGGCCCGCCCCGTGTTTACGGCACGTTAGTGAAGGTGAGCCGTCGGCGCAGGGTCGAAGGCCGCGTCGATAGGGAAGTGCCGATGGCTGCAAGCCCGCGTTTGCGCAACACCTTGACCCTGTTCTCCGCAAAGGACTGCGTGCTCTGCCACCGCGTCCGGCTCGTGCTGGCGGCCAAGGGTGTGAACTACGACCTCGTCGCGGTCGATCCGGCGCACCCGCCGGAAGACCTGATCGACCTGAACCCCTACCACTCCGTGCCCACCCTGGTGGAGCGCGAGCTGGTGCTGTATTCGGCGTCGGTGGTCACCGAGTACCTCGACGAGCGCTACCCGCACCCGCCGCTGATGCCGATCGACCCCTTGTCGCGGGCGCGCCTGCGGCTGGCCATGCTCCGGCTCGAACACGAGTGGGTGCCGCATGTCCAGGCGGCGCGGCAGGCCAGCACGAAGTCGCAGGCCGAGCAGGCGCGCAAGCAGCTCAGGGACCTCGTGCTGGCCTCACTGCCGCTGTTCAAGGCCTCGAAGTTCTTCCTGAACCCGGAAATGAGCCTTGCCGACTGCGCGATGGCCCCGATCATCTGGCGCCTTCCGTCGCTGGGGATCGAGCTTCCCAAGGAGGCCAAGCCGATCGACGACTACGGCATGCGGATCTTCCGCAACCCCGGTTTCGCGCGCAGCCTCACGCCGGAAGAGAAGACCCTGCGCGATCTGCCGGCATGAGCGAGGCCGCCGCACCGCCGATGACCTCGAATCGCCCCTACCTGCTGCGGGCGATGCACGAGTGGATCGTCGACAACGGCATGACCCCCTACCTGCTGGTCGATGCCGCCGCCGAGGGCCTGCAGGTGCCGTCCTCGGCCGTGAAGGACGGTCGCGTGGTGCTCAACATCGCCAGCCGTGCGGTGGCGAACCTGCAGCTCGGCAATCGCGATGTCAGCTTCATGGCCCGCTTCGCCGGCGTCAGCCACACGGTGGTGGTGCCGCTGGCCGCAGTGCTCGCGGTCTACGCGCAGGAAACCGGGCAGGGCATGGGCCTGCCGCCCGACGAGGGCGAGGTGGCGCCGCCACAGGATCCGGGCGCAGGGCCGGCGGCCGGCCCGGAGCCGCCGAAGCGCGGCGGCCATCTGCGGATCATCAAGTAGCCGGGAACGGGCGCAGCAGCGCCGGTCAGCGCCGCACGTAGACCAGCGGCACCGCCGCCGGCCCGACCAGGCCGACCACGCGCAGCCCGACCAGACTGATGCGGCCCAACTGGCGGTCCTCGCCGCTCGACGTGAACTCGAAGTCGTAGTCGCGGCGCCAGGCCAGTCGCCCGTCGTCGTCGCGGGCCAGCCGCTTGCGCACCCGCTGCACGTTCTGGTCGAGCCAGATCACGCCGGCCTGTTCGCAGGCCTGACGCGCCAGCAGCGTGGCCCGGTCGGCACTGCGCCGGTCGCTCCACCAGTTCCAGCCGAGGGCCGCGGCGGCGGCGAGGATCGCAAGCGGTAGGACATCCATCGCCACAGGGTGGTGGCGGGATGTGCGCAGCGCAAGGGAGGGTGCGAACTCGCGCGGCCTCGCGCACACTGTGTCGACTCGTCCGCCTGCCGGCGCGCGGGCCGAGCCACAGGGGAAGGGAATGAAGCTGGTTTTTCCGAACGGCGAACACGCGACGGTGCTGCTTGGCGTGGGCGTCAACCGCATCGGCCGCGAGGCCGAGGGCGTGGTCGTCATCGAGGCCGACGGCGTCGAGGCGCGGCACTTCGAGATCCATGTCACCCACAGCGGTGCCAACCTGCAGCTCCCGGAGGGTGGCGGGGCGGTGACGGTGAATGGCAAGCCGGTGCGCGAGCTGATGGCCCTGCGCAGTGGCGACCTGCTGGGCTTCGGCCCGGTCACGGCGCGGTTCCTGGTTGCCGAAGGGGGCCGCACCGTCGCCGGAAGCTCGCCGCTGCCGCCGCAGGTGGTGGCCGCGGCGCAGGCGATGGCGGCCGAGGGCGACATCGGCGCCACGCGGGTGCGCGTCGCGCCGCCGAAGTTCGTGCTGCGCGGCGTCTCCGGCACGATCTTCGGCAAGCTCTACGGCGTCACCGCAGCGATGAGCATCGGCCGTTCCGTCGATTGCGATATCGCCATCCCGGTCGAGGAGATCTCGCGCCGGCACGCGATGGTGAAGCCGAACGCGCAGGGCCTGCAGGTGGAGGATCTGGGCTCGGCGAATGGCACCTACATCAACAACAAGCGCGTGCAGGTCGGGCAGCTGCTTCCCGGTGACGAGCTGCGGCTCGACCAGGTGCGGCTGATCCTGGTGGCGCCGGGGCTCGAGATCCAGCAGGTGCAGGCCAAGGCCGCCGCGCCCGCCGAGACCGCGCCGCAGGGCGGTGCCGCGTTGAAGCTGCTGGCGCTGGCGGTGATCGTCGCCTCGGCGGCCTTCATCGGCTGGCTGCTGCTGGGGCGCTGAGCCGCAGCGAGAGGTCGATGGCGCGCACGTGCTTGGTGAGCGCGCCGATCGACACGTAGTCGACGCCGGTCGCGGCGATCGCCGGCAGCCGCTCCAGCGACACGCTGCCCGACACCTCCAGCGGAATGCGCCCGCCGGCACGGCGCACCGCCTCACGCATCATCGCCGGGTCGAAATCGTCGATGAGGATGCGCGCGCAGCCGCTGCCCAGGGCCTCGTCGAGCTCGTCGAGCGTCTCCACTTCGACGATCACCGGCAACCGCGGATGCCGCGCGCGCGCGCGCTCGACCGCAGCGGTGATCGAGCCCGCCGCGGCGATGTGGTTTTCTTTCAGCATCACCGCGTCGTACAGGCCGTGGCGGTGATTGCCGCCGCCGCCCACCCGCACCGCGTACTTCTGCGCGGCGCGCAGGCCGGGCAGGGTCTTGCGGGTATCGAGCACGCGGGTGCGGCTGCCCGAAAGCGCGGCGACGTGCGCGGCGGTGGTCGTCGCGGTGGCCGAGAGGGTCTGCAGGAAATTCAGCGCGCTGCGCTCGGCGCTGACGATCGCGCGCGTGCGGGCGTGCACGGTGCAGACCACGCACCCGGCCTCGACGTGCTCGCCCTCGGCAACCTGCCAGTCGATGCGCGCTGCGGCGTCGAGGGCGCGGAAGCAGGCGTCGAACCACGGCCCGCCGGCGATCACCGCGGCCTGCTTGCAGGTGACGTGGGCCTCGGCCGGCACGTCGTCAAGCAGTTGGGCGGTGGCGTCGCCGGGCCCGAGGTCTTCGGCCAGCGCCGCGCGCACCTGGGCCTCGATCAGTGCCGGCGCTGGCGGACGGAAGCGCTCGTCGAGGGGCCGGGGCACGGTGGTGATCGCGGGTTCGGCCGGTCGCGCTCAGCGCGTCGCAGCGAGCCCGTCCACGGCCGTCGTGTCGAGCGCCTCATCGATCAGCAGCACCGGGATGCCGTCGTCGACGCGGTAGACCGAGCGCCCATCGCGGGTGGCCAGGGCATCGGCGAGCGCGGCGGTTTCGTTGCGGCCGTCGCCGCGCTTGAGTTCGCCACGGGCGATCGCCGCGTTGACGCGCTCACGCTGGGCGGCGTCCAGGCGATGCAGGGGCTGGTGCGTCGCCGGGCAGACGAGCAGGTCGAGCAGCGTTCGGTCCATGGGCGGCATGCCGGGCAGCGGAAACGGCGCGTAGAATACGCTTTTGCCGGAGAAGCTCGCATGCAGGCTGGCGCGGTGGAAGGCGGGAGCGGAAAAGCGGGCGCGGCCGGGACCGGTGCTGCCGACGCGCCGCGCATCGGCATCGTGATGGGCTCACGCTCCGACTGGGAGACGATGCAGCACGCCGCGCAGCGCCTCGATGCGCTGGGCGTGCCGCACGAGGTGCGGGTGGTCTCGGCGCACCGCACGCCCGACCTGCTGTTCCGCTACGCCGAGGACGCCGGCCCGCGCGGCCTGCGCGCGATCATCGCCGGTGCCGGCGGCGCGGCGCATCTGCCTGGAATGCTGGCGGCGAAGACCGCCGTGCCGGTGCTGGGGGTGCCGGTGCAGAGCAAGGCGCTGAACGGCCTCGATTCGCTGCTGTCGATCGTGCAGATGCCCGCCGGCATTCCCGTTGCCACCTTCGCCATCGGCCCGGCCGGTGCGGCGAACGCGGCGCTGTTCGCCGCGGCGATGCTGGCCCACGAGCACGCCGCCGTCGCCGCCGCGCTCGAGCGCTTCCGTCGCGAGCAGACCGCGGCCGTGCTCGCCACAGCGGATCCGCGCGTATGACCACGGTGGGCATCCTCGGCGGCGGCCAGCTCGCGCGGATGATGGCGCTGGCCGGCGCGCCGCTCGGTCTGCGCTTTCTGGTGATGGACGAGAGCGCCGAGGCCTGCGCCGGGCAGTTCGTGCCGATGGTGGTGGGCGACTGGCGCGACGAAGGCGCGCTGGCCGAGTTCGCCTCGCGCGTCGACGTGGCCACCTTCGACTTCGAGAACGTGCCGGCGGAAAGCGCCGAGTGGCTGGCCGCGCGCATCCCGGTGTTTCCCGCGCCGCGCGCGCTGCGCATCGCGCAGGATCGCCTCGCCGAGAAAACCCTGTTCAACGAGCTCGGCATCGGCACACCGGCGTTCGCGGCGGTCGATTCGCGTGCCGACCTCGATGCCGCCGTGGCGCGCATCGGCCTGCCCTGCATCCTGAAAACGCGCCGGCTCGGCTACGACGGCAAGGGCCAGTTCCGCCTGAGAACGCCGGCCGACCTCGATGCGGCGTGGTCGGCGCTGGGCGCGCAGGCCGCGAAGGTGGGCCTGATCCTCGAAGCCTTCGTGCCGTTCGAGCGCGAAGTCTCGGTGGTCGCGGTGCGCGGCCTCGACGGCGAATTCCGTGCCTGGCCGCTCACCGAGAACTGGCACCGCGACGGCATCCTCGCGGCCTCGATGGCGCCCTGCGCGAACGGCGATGCGCTGGCCCCGCAGGCGCTGGCCTGCGCGCAGAAGGTTGCCGTGGCGCTCGACTACGTCGGCGTGTTCGCGCTGGAACTGTTCGTGCGCGAGGGCCGGCTGCTCGCCAACGAGATGGCGCCGCGCGTGCACAACTCCGGGCACTGGACCATCGAGGGGGCCGAAACCTCGCAGTTCGAGAACCACCTGCGCGCCGTGCTGGGCCTGCCGCTCGGCAGCACCGCGGCGGTGGGCACGAGTGTGATGCTGAACTGGGTGGGCGCGATGCCGGACGCCTTGCCGGTGCTGCGCAGCGCCGCCGGTCACTGGCACGACTACGGCAAGACGCCGCGCGCGGGCCGCAAGGTCGGGCACGCCACCCTGCGTGCCGATGCGCCCGCGGCCCTGGCGCACGAACTCGACGGCGTGCTGCATGGATTGCGGCGCCAAGCCGAGTTCGCACCGCTGCGCGCGGCGCTCGACACCGCACGCTGACCGGCACCGAGGGTTGACCGGCACCGCACGCTGACCGGCACCGCGCGATCAGCGCGGGAACACCACCACATGGGCGAGGTCGGGGCGCACACGCACGCGCTCGCCGACCGCGAAGCGTCGATGGCTGGGCGCGAGCGCACTGAGCTCGGTCCCGTCGTCGAGGCGCAGGCGGTGGAGGGTCTCGGCACCGTGGAAGGTCAGATCGATGATCACCGCATCGGTGTCGCCTTCGCCCAGCACCACATCATCGGGGCGCAGCAGCAGCAGCCCCTCGGCGCTGGTGGCGGCGCCATTCGCCGCCAAGGGGCCGAAGGGCGAGGCCACCCGGCCATCGTCGAGGCGGCGCACCGGCAGCAGCCGGCCATCGCCGACAAAGCGCGCCACCGCGGCATCGGCGGGGCGGTGGTAGAGATCGTAGCCCGGCGACCACTGCGCGAGGCGGCCGTCGAGCATCACGCCGACGGTGTCGGCGAAGGCGAAGGCCTCGTCCTGGTCGTGCGTCACCAGCAAGGCCGCCGTGCCTTCGGACTTCAGCAGGGCGCGCAGCTCATCGCGCAGCTTCGGCCGCAGATCGGCATCGAGGCTGGAGAGCGGCTCATCGAGCAGCAGCAGATCGGGCTTTGGCGCCAGCGAACGCGCCAGTGCCACGCGCTGCTGCTGGCCGCCGGAGAGTTCGTGCGGTTTGCGCGCGCCGAAGGCGGCGAGCCCGGTGCGCTGCAGCAGGTCGGCGACGCGCGCTTCGCGTTGCGCGCGCGGCCAGCGCGCCAGCCCGAAGGCGATGTTGCCGGCGACATCGAGGTGCGGAAACAGCGCGAGGTCCTGGAACACGAAGCCGACGCCACGCTGTTCCGGTTTGAGCCGGCTCGCATCGGCACCGCGCAGGCGGATGGTGCCCGACGTCGGCGCATGCAACCCGGCGATGCTGCGCAGCAGGGTGGTCTTGCCGGTGCCGGACGGCCCCAGCAGCGCGGCGATCTCGCCGCGCGCCAGGTTGAACGACACCGCCTCGAACACCAGCCGGCCGCCGTGTCCGGCGGCCAGCGATGCCACCGAGAGCAGCGGCGCGGAGTCGATCGAGGTCATCGCCGCGTCGCCGGTCATGCCGCGGCTCAGCGCATCTGGCTGGCGACGAAGTCCCAGTTGACGAGGTTCCAGAACGCCTCGACGTACTTGGCGCGGGCGTTGCGGTAGTCGACGTAGTAGGCGTGCTCCCAGACGTCGCAGGTGAGCAGGGCGGTGTCGCTGCCGGTCAGCGGGGTGGCCGCGTTCGAGGTCGAGACCAGCGCCAGCGTGCCGTCCGGGCGCTGCACCAGCCAGGCCCAGCCCGAGCCGAAGGTGGTCAGCGCGGTCTGCGTGAACTGGTCCTTGAAGGCCTGGAACGAGCCGAACGCCGCGTTGATCGCCTCGGCCAGCTTGCCCTTCGGCTCGCCGCCGCCGGCCGGCTTCAGGCAGTTCCAGTAGAAGCTGTGGTTCCACACCTGGGCGGCGTTGTTGAACATGCCGCCCTGCGACTTGCGGATGATGGCCTCGAGGTCGAGCGACTCGAACTCGGTGCCGGCGATCTGCTTGTTGAGGTTGTCGAGGTAGGCCTGGTGGTGCTTGCCGTAGTGGAAGTCGATCGTCTCGGCCGAGATGTGCGGCGCGAGCGCGTCGCGGGCGTAGGGCAGGGCGGGCAGGGCGATGGCCATGGGGCTCTCCGTGAGGATGGCGAAGGGGCGAGGCGACGGCCAGACCGCCGCAGGGGCTAGAATTGTAGCCCTGCGGTGCCGTTCCACGGTGCCAGCGTCGTGAACAACCCGAGGGCAACCAAGGAGCGCAGCGGCAATGACGGTGACGGAGCGGATCAAGGCCCTGCTCGAGGCCCATCCGGTGGTGCTCTTCATGAAGGGCACGCCCGAGGTGCCGATGTGCGGTTTCTCGCAGCGAGCGGTCGCGGCCCTGCGGTCCGCCGGCGCTGCGCGGCTGCAGGCGGTCAACGTCATGGCCGACCCCGAGATCCGTGCCAACCTGCCGCGCTACTCCGACTGGCCCACCTTTCCCCAGTTGTTCGTCAACGGCGAATTGATCGGCGGTGCCGACATCGTCGTCGAGCTGGCCGAGGCCGGCGAGCTGGCGCGGATCGTCGCCGAGGCCGAGGCGGCATGAGCGAATTCGTCGCTTTCCCCAGCGTCGCGCCGCAGCCGCTGAAAGACCGCGTCATCCTCGTCACCGGCGCGCACGGCGGGCTGGGTGCCGAAGCCGCCAAGGCCTGCGCGCGCGCGGGCGCCACCGTGGTGCTGCTGGGTCGCAAGGTGCCCAAGCTGGGCCGCGTCTACGACGCGATCAAGGCGATCGGCGCGGAGCCCGCGCTCTACCCGATGGACCTCGCCGGCGCCGACCCGGCCGACATGGAAACCCTGGCCGACACCCTCGGCCGCGAACTCGGCCGCCTCGACGGCGTCCTGCACTGCGCGGCAGACTTCGCTGGCCTGACGCCACTCGAGAACACGCCGCCCGAGCAGTTCGCGCGCCAGGTGCAGGTCAACTTCACCGCGCGCTGGTTTCTCACCCAGGCCTGTCTGCCGCTGCTGCGCAAGGCCGACGACAGCGCCGTGGTGTTCGTGCTCGACGACCCGGCTCGCGGCGGCCGCGCCTACTGGGGCGCCTACGGCCTGACCCAGCTCGCGGGCGATGGGCTGGTGCGCATGCTGCACGCCGAGACGGAAAACAGCCGGGTGCGCGTTGCCGGCCTGCGGCCCGGCCCGATGCGCACGCCACTGCGCAGCCGCGCCTTCGTCGATGAAGCCATGCTGCGGGTGCCCGGCCCCGAAGCCTACGCCGCGGCCTGCGTGACCCTGCTCGCGCCGGCCGGAGCGGCGCACCGCGGCGAGGTGCTCGGGCCTGAAGCGGCCGCAGCCGGCGGCTCGCCCTGAAGCTCCCCGACGGTGACTACGGCGGCGCGGGCCGCTGTCGGGCGCGTCTCACCG